>JBEKQS010000001.1:0-56026 GCA_049519475.1 Bryobacteraceae bacterium
GACGAATTGTGGTACCACACCGAGCGCGGGAACGAGCACGGCAAATTTGTCAACGTAGTGGGTGAAACGCAGCCCCGCATCATCACCAAGCCGGGAATTCTGACGTCCAACCAGGCGTTTCACTTCGAGGGCGAATGGGCGGAGCGCCTGGGGGCGAAATACATCCTGTATAAAGGATGGGTCACCGACTGCACGATGGCGAATCCGTGGTGGCGACTGACAGGCCCGAAGTTCGACATCATCCCGCACGTGCGCGCGATCGCGCACGGCAGCACATTCCGGCTGCGCGGAATCCCCTTATTCTATTTCCCCTGGTTCTATCGCCCACTGGAGCGCGAGCCGCGCAAGAGCGGGTTTCTGCTTCCCGAGCCGGGACACAGCTCGGTGCGGGGCTTTACGCTGGCGATGGGGTATTTCTGGGCCATCAACCGCAGTTACGACGCGACGTACCGGGCGGAAGCCTTCACGTCCGGCTCACTGACGCACCATCTGGAGTTCCGCGGGAAACCCAAAGACGGCACGGATTTCGATATGATTTTCTTTGGGGCGCAGGATCACTCGACGACCCCCGGCGCGCAGACCTACAGCGGCTTCAGCCTGACCATGGTGGGCCATTCCGACCTGGGGGACGGCTGGACCGCCCGCGGTAGCCTCAGCTACATTTCGTCGTTTCGATTCCAGCAGGACTGGACGCAGTCGTTCAACGAAGCCATCGGCTCGGAAATTCACTCGGCGGGATTCATCGACAGGAACTGGTCCACGTTCACGGTGGATATTGTGGCGTCGCGCATCCAGAATTTTCAGACGTCCGAGATCGCGGTTACCGACCCGACGACCAACCAGGTGAGCTACGTGGCGGATGCGGTGACCATCCGCAAGATGCCGGAAGTGCAGTTGAGCAGCCGCGACCACGACCTTGTCACTGTCGACGGGCTGCCGTTGTGGTTTTCCTTCGAATCGTCGGCGGGCCTGCTGTTTCGCTCCGAGCCGTTTTTCGACGCCAATAATAACCTGATCTCCCGATTTCAAACCAGCGCTTTGACGAATCGCACCCGCTTCGCGCCGCACGTGACCACGGCGTTTCACCTGGGGAATTTCCACCTGGTGCCCAGCATGGGCATCGACGAGACGTTGTATTCGGAGTCGCAGCAGCCATACCTAGGTAACTATCAGACAGTGGGCACCAACATCGTGCGAAGCGCGCGCGATTTCTCGCTGGACCTGGTTTTTCCGACGCTTGAGCGGGTGTACGACACGAAGTCGTTTCTGGGCGAAAAGCTGAAGCACGTGATCGAGCCGCGCGTCACATACAAATATGTCACGGGGATCGGCACCGAGTTCAACCGTGTCATCCGCTTCGATGAGAACGACCTATTATCGAACACCAACGAGGTGGAGATTGCGCTGGCCAACCGCTTCTATGCGAAAAAGGGCAATGCGGTGCGGGAAGTTTTTACCTGGGAAATAGCGCAGAAGCGCTATTTCGATACGACCTTCGGCGGCGCCCTGGTCTCCGGGCAGCGCAACGTATTCGAAAGCACCGCGGATCTGACCGGCTACGCCTTTCTGGTGGGGCCGCGTAGCACCTCGCCGGTGGTTTCCACGTTTCGCGCGAGTCCCATCAGCGGTCTCAATGTCCAGTGGCAGACGGATTACGACCCGCGCGTGCGCGCCATCGTCAACAGCACCATGTCGGTGGACTACCGCTGGAAGAAATACCTGATTTCGGGCGGCAACAACGAAGTGCATAACAATCCGCTGCTGACTCCCTATGCCAACCAGTTCCGCGGGCGGGTAGGATACGGCGATACGAATCACCGCGGGTGGAACGCGGCCGTCGACTTCGTTTACGACTATCGCCAGCAGGTGCTGCTCTACACCACAACCCAGGTGACCTACAACACGGATTGTTGCGGTCTGAGCGTGCAGTACCGGCGGTACAACGTGGGGATTCGCGATGAAACCCTGGAATACTTCTCCTTTTCGATCGCCAACATTGGAAACTTCGGGAACTTGAAGAAGCAGGACCGTCTGTTCTAGCCGCGAAAACCACTCCCGGCCGTGGCTCGGATTCGACCAAGCGGGACAAAAAAGTTATGGCCCCGAGCTGGGTATCTCGGGGCCTGCACTCAGAGAGTGGCGGTGGGAGGGGACTCACCGCCAGGATGCTGTCTGTGTTGATTAAAGATTATCAGTTTAGGATCTGTTTGTCCACTACTTTTTACCATTTCGGCAAAATATTTTTTCGCGTTGAAACTAAAATAGTTAACCCCGCGGGGTAGGACGGCTTGGGGGTTCGGCGGCGCGGGAGGTGGGGCCAAATGAAAAGGCCCCGAGCGGGGTAGCTCGGGGCCTGCACTCAGAGGGGTTGGCGGCGGGAGGGGACTCGCCGCCAGGATGCTGTCTGTGTTGGTTTGATATTAGCAATTTAAGATCTGAATGTCCATAATTATTTGCGCTTTTCGCAATCTTTTTTTCTGGCGGTCGGGCGGCCGGGGTTTGGTGCCTGGCAAGCCTTCGGATTAGCCGGGTCCAGTTCATGTAACTTATTCGTAGTCAATATTTTGTGGGAACATGGCGGGTTCGCGGCCGGAACCCCGTTAGCGCCCCCTAAATAACCAAAGACATCTTGAGCCTGCGGCCCGCCCAGGGTAATCTGCCAGAGAAGGCGGTAATCCGTGATCGAGATCCAACCAGAGGACAGAGCCGGAAGCAGATTCGTTGAACGCGAACGGCGCACCAAACAGCGTTTCCTGATCGAGCAGGAGGTCCGCTACAAGATGCTTTACGGTCAGCGCATCGCCGAGACGGGCACCGGCAAGACCCTGAATATATCGAGTGGCGGCGTGTGGTTCACCACCGGGAATATGCTGACCACCGGTATGCCCGTGGAATTGTCGATGAACTGGCCGGTTCTGTTGAACGATTCCTGCCCGATGAAACTGATGGTTTACGGCTGCGTGGTGCGCAGCAACGAACGGGGCGCCGCTGTCGCCATCGAGCGCTACGAATTCCGTACACAGGGCTCGCGAGCCTTCCAGCAGCCGGGCATTCCGGCGCCGGTGGAACTGCGGCTGCCCTCTTAGATTTCTCTCGCGAGTGTCTTACCGGACCATCGAGCGTGCGCCGGGGCAGCCCCGGCGCTTTTTTTCGCTATCTGGCCGTGGCATTCCAATTGCTCGTCCCAAGGCAGAATGCTTTGGATCGTTTCCCTGATTCTGGCGATTTTCTGGCTGGCCGCGTTGGTCACCACCGGGACGCTGGGCGGCTTTATTCACATTCTGCTAGTGCTCTCGCTGGCGGTCCTGCTGATCCATCTCACCATGGGCAGGCGGGCGGTTTGACTCATCGATGCGCGATTTAGATCTCGCGCAGCACCCGGGCAGGTAAGGTGATCAGCGCCCAGACCAACTCGAGGACGCCTTCCACAGCGATCCCCACCAGGCGGAACGGAAGCAGGATCAGCCATACCATGGGGTAGAGAACCAGCGCCAACAGGGCCAGCGGCCAGCAGAGGAACAGCAGGATGCACCAGAGCACGAACTTCACCATGCGAGATCTCCGTTCACCATCCTAATACGAACAAACGCAAGCAATTGTTCCAGTCTGCTACGATAACAATTCCCGCCCTATGTTGCGTTTCGAAACCGCCGGAGAGTCCCATGGCGAGTGCCTGGTAGCGATGCTCACCGGTCTGCCGGCCGGCGTGCCGATATCGCTCGATGCCGTCAACCGGGAGTTGTGGCGGCGCCAGCAGGGGTATGGCCGCGGCGGCCGCATGAAAATCGAGACCGACCAGGCGGACATCGTCGCTGGGGTGCGCCATTCGCGTACCATTGGCTCGCCGGTAGCCATCGTCATCCGCAATGCCGACTGGCAGAACTGGACGGAAGCCCTTCCGGTGGAAGATATCGAGGGCGGCGAAGACCAGCGCAAACCGGTCACGCGGCCGCGGCCGGGCCATGCCGACCTGGCGGGCGCGGTCAAGTACAATTTTCACGATGCCCGGTATATTTTGGAGCGTGCCAGCGCCCGGGAAACCGCCGCGCGCGTGGCCGCGGGCGCGCTGGCCAAGGCGCTGCTGGGAGAATTCGGCATCCGGGTTCTCAGCCATGTCATCGCCGTGGGGGACGTGCGGCTGGAGCGCCCGGTGGCGTGGGAGGAAATCGCGGCCCTCAGCCGCAAGGAACCAGTGCTGTTGGGCTGCGCCGACGCTGAGGTGGAAGCGCGCATGAAAGAAGTGGTCGACCAAGCCTACCGGACCGGCGACACGGTGGGCGGCGTTTTTGAAGTGGTGGCGCACGGCGTTCCCCCGGGGCTCGGCTCGCATATCACGTGGGATTCGCGGCTGGACGGCCGTCTGGCCCAGGCGATTGTTTCCATGCAGGCCGTCAAAGGAGTGGAGATCGGATTTGCGGCGCAGGGCGCGGCCAGTTTCGGTTCCAAAGTTCAGGACACCATCCACTACGATCGCGAGGGCCAGCGCTTCACGCGCGGCGCCAATCGCGCCGGCGGCCTGGAAGGCGGCATCACCAACGGCCAGGACCTGCTGGTGCGGGGGCTGCTGAAGCCGATCTCGACGCTGCGGCGGCCGCTCGAATCGGTGGATCTGGCAACCAAGGAGCCGGCGCTCGCGGCCTACGAGCGCTCGGATGTCGCGGTGGTTCCCGCGGCTGGAGTGATCGGCGAGGCCATGGTGGCCCTGGTTCTGGCCCAGGCATTTCTCGAAAAATTCGGCGGTGATTCGCTGGACGAGACACGTCGCAACCACGACGCTTACCTGGAACAGGTGAAAAACTTCTGACTGCCCTATGATCTATCCCATTGTGAAATACGGCGACCCGGTCCTCGAACAGGAGGCCGCTACGGTAACCGAGTTCGACACGCCGGAGCTGCACAAATTCCTGGAGGAGATGTTCGAATCCATGTATGCCGCCAAAGGCGTCGGGCTGGCCGCGCCGCAGATTGGCATCGGCAAGAAGATTGCCGTCATCGACGTCTCCAACGGCGAGAAACCCGCCGATAAATTGGTGCTGATCAATCCCACCATCGTGCACGTCGAGGGCAAACAGGTGGGCGAAGAGGGCTGCCTTTCCATCCCCGGCTTCCGCGAGCAGGTACGGCGCGGCAGGCTGGTCACGGCGCGCGCCCAAAACGCCAAGGGTGAATCGTTCGAGGTGACCGGCGAAGACCTGCTGGCGCGCGCTTTGCTCCACGAGACCGAGCACCTGCAGGGGCGTCTCTACATCACCCACATCAGCGCGCTCAAACGCGACCTCATCAAGCGAAAGATCAAGAAGAAGCAGCGCGCGGGCGAATGGGAGTGAGGCGGATGCGCCTGGTCTTTCTGGGAACGCCGGCCTTCGCGGTCCCTACGCTCGAGCGCGTAGTGGAAGCCGGCCATGAAGTTCTGGCGGTTGTGACGCAACCCGACCGGCCGCGCGGCCGCGGCCAGGCGCCCGCTCCACCCCCCGTGAAGCAAGCCGCACTCGGCCTGGGCCTGCCGGTTTACCAGCCGGAGCGTGTGCGGCGGCCGGAAGCCGTCGAGTTCCTGCGGGGGCTTTCCGCCGATTGCATGGTGGTGGTGGGCTATGGCCAGATCATTCCGCAATCCGTCATCGATCTCGTCCCGCTGGGCATCATCAACGTTCACGGATCGCTGTTGCCACGTTACCGCGGCGCCGGCCCCATCCAGTGGGCGATCCTCAACGGCGAGACGCGCACCGGCGTCACCACCATGCGGATCGATGCCGGTCTGGACACGGGCGCCATGCTGCTCAGAGCCGAGACCGAAATCGGAGCCGATGAGAACTCGATCGAACTGGGCGGGCGGCTGGCGATGATGGGCGCTCGCCTGTTGGTGGAGACGCTGGCCGGGCTTTCGGCTGGAACCATCGTTCCCGAAAAGCAGGATGCGGCGCAGGCGACTTGGGCGCCCCTGCTCAAGAAACAGGACGGGCTGATCGATTGGACGCGCGATGCTTCGGCGATCCACAACCAGGTGCGGGGTTTGCAACCCTGGCCGGGCTCGTACACCACGTTCCGCGGGCAGTCGTTGCATGTCTGGAAGTCACGCCTGGCATGTGCCACTCCGCCGTCCGGCCCGGGGACGACTCACCGCATGGCGCGCGCTCTGGTGGTGGCCTGCGGCAACGGTGCGCTCGAGTTGCTCCAAGTGCAGATGGAAGGGCGGAAGCGGCTACCGGCGGTCGATTTTGCGAATGGCCAGCGGCTGGCCGAGAATGAGGTTTTGGGAGGGTAACGCCTTTGAAGCTGCCGCTTGGCTATCTCTATTCCGCCACCTATGCCGGCATCCGCCAGTCGAACCAGGACGATCTCGCCCTGATCGTGAGCGGCCTTCCTGCCGCCGCAGCCGCGGTCTTCACGCAAAACCGCGTGCAGGCTGCGCCCGTACAACTTTGCCGGCGCCACCTGCGCATCTCGCACGGACTCGTCGGCGCCATTGTTGTTAACGCCGGCAACGCCAATTGCGCCACGCGCACCGGCAATGTCGTGGCTCTGGCCATCTGCCAGGCGGCGGCACGGGTCTTGCGGCTGCCGGTCAGCCAGGTGCTGCCGGCTTCCACCGGCGTGATCGGAGTCGAACTCGAACCGGAGAAAGTTATCCGCGCCCTGCCGGGCCTCGCCGCCAGCCTTCATCCCGGCCGCTTCGAGGCCGCCGCCCGTGCGATCATGACCACGGACCTTGTCCCCAAGACGGCCTTCGCGGAAACCGCCTTGCGCCGCGGCGTGGTGCGCGTGGCCGGCATGACCAAAGGCTCCGGGATGATCCATCCGCAAATGGCCACCACGCTCGGGTTCGTCATGACCGATGCCGTTCTTTCGGCCGTCCAACTGCGCGCCATGCTGAAGCGCGCCGCGGAGCGCAGCTACAACCGCCTGTCGGTGGATGGCGATACTTCCACCAACGATACGCTGGTGCTGATGGCCAATGGCGCTTCCGGCGCGCGCCCGGATAAAAAGGAGTTGCCGCGCGTGGAAGAAGCCGTGGCCGGGGTGATGGAATCCCTGGCCCAGGCCATCGCGCGCGATGGCGAAGGCGCGCGCAAACTGATCACCATTGTGGTGACTGGGGCATCCTCCGACGATGCCGCCGCGCGCCTGGCCCGCTCCATCGCCAATTCGCCCCTGGTGAAAACCGCCATCGCCGGATGCGATCCGAACTGGGGCCGCATCCTCTGCGCCGCCGGAAATGCCGGGGTGGCGTTCGATCCCACCCGGACCGATATTTCGCTGCAGAACGTGGTGGTGTGCCGCGGGGGACTGGCTGCACCGTTTTCCGAGGAAGCGCTCAAGCGCGAGCTTGGCTCGCCCGATTGCGAGATCCGGCTCGCCATCCGCGGCAAGCGAAAGGGCGCGGCGCGATTCTGGACCTGCGACTTCACCGAAGGCTACATCCGTATTAACGCGAGCTACCGGACGTGACCATGACCCGCCGCCTGTTACTGCTGCTTCCGCTGGCCGCCTGCCTCCGCGCCGATTCCGAGCACGACGTGGTGGACCTGATCACCAGCGCCGCGACCGGCCTGAGCTCAGGCAAGCCGGAAGTTTTCCTGGAAGCTTTCGATCCGGCGATGCCCGGTTACGAAAAGCTCAGCGCCGCCGTCACGGCGTTGGTGAGCGCGGCGGAGATCGAGTGTTCCATTGAAGTGACCAGCAACCAGGGCGACGACGCCACCCGCGCGTTGGAACTCGATTGGATTCTCCGCATCGACAGCCGCGAGCGAGGCGCCGGTTCCGTCCGCCGCCAGGAAACCGTTAAGTGCAGCCTGCGGAAGACCGGAAAGAGATGGCGCATCGTGGCATTCGGGCCGGTGGAGTTCTTCGCTCCGCCGAAAGCTTAATGCGTGGTTTCGGAAGTTCGTTCGCTGGGATCGCCGGGTTGACAGACGAAACCATCGGTCCCACTTTGGTCCGTAAGGGCCCGTGATTTTGTGGGGCAGGCGCTTTCGCCGGCCAACCTACCTACTGCGTATGCACATCGCGCACCAGCGCGAAGGCGGCGGCTTTTTCCGAGATCGGCTGCGCGAACGGGACGGTCTCGCCCGCGGCCAGCTTGTTCAGTTTGACGCTGACCGCGCCTACCTGAGTGCCGTTGACCCCGGTCAGGGTGAAATCCACTTCACCAGTCTGAATCGCGTGGTCGGTGGCGTTGCGGAACTTTCCTACCAGCCGGTCTCCGGCATCGTGATCGACGTACGCTTCCAGTACCTCGATGTCGGTGTTGGTGTCCACGTGAATCGGCTTGTTCAGTTCGGGCAACATCTTCGCAGCGACTTCCGCGGGTGACAATAATTCCGCGGGTTTGTCCACGCGACGGTGCATACGAAACGCGATCACCACGGCCACCACCACCACCAGGAGCGGCACGCCAACTTTCGCCCAACCGACGAGCTTCTGGCTGAAGGTGCGGTTGCTGAGGTAGAGCGGGTCCTGGCGGCCACCGCCGGAGAGCCAACGCCCCACCGGTCCGCGCAGCGGGCCCAGCAGACGCATCCGTTTGGACTCCGCCTTGGGCTTGCCGGCGCTCATGCGCGCGTATACGATGGATTCCAGGTATTTCCGAAAACGGCTTGCCATATGAACAGTCGGATGCCGGCCGAAGCCCATTATAGCTTGTGGCCGGGTTAACGGCGCGATCCGCGCGGATCGGCCAGCAATGCTTCGAGCGTGGCGAGGTCGTCCTGGCGTCCCATGACGATCAGGAAGTCGCCCGCTTCCACGGCGGTGTCGGCGGGCGGGTTGAAGATCATGCGGCCGTCGGCGCGGCGGATGGCCATCACGATCACCCCCACGTTGCGGCGCAATTGCATCTCGCGGATGGTCTTGGAGACCACTTCGCTCGATTCCGAGACGCGCACCTGTTCGATGCTGATGTCCATGCCGATGTCGTTAGTGGTGAAATCCAGAAATTGCACCACGTGCGGGCGCAGCAGGGATTGCGCCAGCCGGTGGCCGGTGATGGAGTACGGGGCGAAGACCGCGTCGGCGCCGGCCCGCCGCATTTTTTCCTCGGCGCCTTCTTCGGCGGCGCGCGTCGCCACGTAAATTTTGGGGTTGAGGCCCTTGGCGGAGAGCAGCACGAAGAGGTTGTCGGCGTCCGTGGACAGCGCCGCCACCAGGCCGCGTGCGCGCTCGATGCCCACTTGCCGCAGGGTCTCGTCGCGGGTGGAATCGGCCGCCACCGCCAGCATTCCGCTCAGCATGGCGGGTTCCACGCGTTCCGGGTTGATATCCACCACGACGAAGGGCACGCCCGCGTGCTGTAGTTCCGCGGCCGCGCCGCGTCCCACGCGCCCATAGCCGCAGATGATGAAGTGATCTTTGAGCTTGTCGATCATGCGTTTGTTCCGCCGTTTGCCGATGGCATCGCCAAATTCGAGTTCGATGATGGTCTGCGTCATGGCCCCCATCGCGATGAAGATGGTGGTCACCCCGATGATGATGAGGAATGCGTTGAAAATCCGCCCGGCGCGCGAAAAGGAATCTCCGTAACCCACCGTGGTCATGGTGGTGAGGGTGAAGTAGAAGGCGTCGAACGGGTGGTATCCGCCAATGAGGGAGAAGCCCACCGTTCCGATCAGGAGCGTCGTCCCGATTGCCACCAGTATGTAAAGAAACCGCCGCGTCAGCCGCGTCATCGGGTGCGTCTGGACCAAGTATAGCGGAACCAAACAGGAAACCGATGATTCAACGCTGAGGCGCGGAGACGCGGAGAAGAAAGCTAAAGTCAAGACCTGAGAGCGCTGAGGAAGCAGAGATTCTATCGCCGGACAGGCGGCGAGGGGCCTTTTAAGTCAGGAGTTCGAGTTATTTCCGGAGTGCAGCCGCGGGCCTATGAACATGGGCCGAAATGCACAGGGCCGAAGATATTCGTGCCAACGTGGAAAGAATTCAACCCGGCAGGTGCTGACGGCCGTGGCCCGCTCAGGACCGGCTCAAGATCCACTCCGCCACCTGTTCCATATGGCCCACCAGCAGGTCGGGCGCCGGATCGGCCAGCGTCTCGGGCTGGAATCCATAGGTCACGGCGCAGCAGGCGATGCCCGCGTTGCGCGCAGTCACAACGTCGACCGAACTGTCGCCCACCATCACGGTGGTGGCGCGCGTCGAGCCGGCTTCCTTCATGAGCGCCGCCACTCCCATCGGATCGGGCTTCCTGGTTTCCAGGCTGTTGCCGCCGTAGACGCGGAAGAAATAGCCGCCCACGCCCAGGCCCTCCACGATCGCGCGGCTCATATCTTCCGGCTTGTTGGTCAGCACGGCCAGGCGCTTGCCGGCGCTATGCAGGCGTTCGAGCGATTTCCGAACGCCGGGGAAGAGCGTGGTCGAGTCCAGCACGTGGGCGCGGTAGTAGCCCATAAAGAATTTAAGTCCACTCAAGATTTCGGCATCGTCCGCCGCATTCGCCAGAGAGCGCCGGATCAGTTCCGGGGCGCCGTTGCCCACGTAAGAATAAACCAGTTGGTTGTCGAGCGGTCCCAGCCCCACGTGGGCGCGCGTAGCGTTGACGGCGTTGGCCAGGTCCAGACGGGAGTCGATCAGCGTGCCGTCGAGGTCGAAGATCACAAGCTGGATGCTCACGCGGCGCCGGTTTTCCGTTTCTGGACGCGGCCCGCGCGGACGGGCGGCTTGCGGCGTGCACGCTGGCGGCCGGTGCCCAACTCATACTCGACGATTTTTCGCTGCAGCGTGTTGCGATGGATGCCGAGCAGCTTGCTGGCGGCCGTCCGTTTGCCGCCGGTGCGCTCGAGCGCGCCTTGAATCATCCTCCGCTCCAGGATCCCGACAGCTTCTTCCAGCAGGATATTGCTGCCCAAGAGGCGTTCCACCAGTGCATCAAATTCATTTTTCATCTTTGTCCCTTATCCGTTCCAGGAGCGTTATGAGCGCCATTTTCGAGCGTGCGCTTCCAGGCCTCCAACACTTCCGCATAGGTTTTGTGGAAGCCATCTTTCAATTCCCGCGGAGCCATTGCCACGAAGATTCGGGCGGCGGCTGCCGCGTAAGGAGCCAGGCGCGAATTCACTACCGCCTGCGGCGGCGGATCGCCCGGCGCAAACGCCAGCACCGCCATGATCACCGCGGCTGTGATCAATACCCCGCGCACAATGCCGAAGGCCGCGCCCAGCAGGTGATCGAAGAATGAAAGCCCTGTTACCTTCAAAAACCTTCCGACGATGGCGCTCACGATGGCGCCGGCGACGACTACGCCGCAAAAGACGATCAGGAACCCGGCGAAGTTGGCCAGCCCGCGAGAGCTGAGATAGCGGGTGAGATAGGCCGCTACGTTTCCGTAGAACCAGCAACCCAGCACCAGGCCGAGCACCACGCTGGTCAGTCCGATGATTTCGCGCGACAGCCCCTTGCGGAAACTGGCTGCCACGGATGCCAGCATAATGATCGCAAACACCGCGTCCAGCCAGTTCATAGGCTGTGACCGGTGAGGACGCGGTAGGCCTGACGATATTTTTCGCCGGTGCGGGCGGCCACTTCTTCCGGCAACGCGGGCGCCGGCGGCTGCTTGTTCCAGCGAATCGATTCCAGGTAATCCCGCACGAATTGCTTGTCGAAGGAGAATTGCGGGCCGCCGGGCTTATAGGTGTCCGCCGGCCAGAAGCGCGAGGAATCGGGTGTGAGCACTTCGTCGCCCAAAACCAGTTCGTCGCCCACAAAGCCGAATTCGAACTTAGTGTCGGCGATGATGACGCCGCGGGTTTCGGCGTAGCGCGCCGCGCGCGCATAGATTCTCAGCGTGAGATCGCGCAGACGCGCGGCAAGGCTTTCTCCCACCAATTCACAGACGCGCTCGAAGGAGACGTTCTCATCGTGGCCCGATTGCGCTTTGATGGCCGGCGTGAAGATGGGTTCCGGCAGCCGGTCGCTTTCCTTGAGGCCGGCCGGCAGCTTGATGCCGCAAACCGTGCCATGGTCGCGGTACTCCTTCCACCCGGAGCCCGAGATATAGCCGCGCGCGACGCACTCGATCTCGATCATGTTGGCGCGCTTCACCAGCATGGAGCGGCCTTCCAACTGGTCCCGGAAGCGTCGGAGTGGTTCCGGGTAATCTTCCACTTGCGCGGTCAGAAAATGCGTGGGTGTGAGCTCGCGCAGAAAATCGAACCAGAAGATGGAAAGCTGGGTCAGCACCTTGCCTTTGTCCGGGATGCCGGTTGGCAGGATGTAGTCGAAGGCCGAAATGCGGTCGGTGGCGACGATCAGCAGCCGCCCGTCGATGCTATAAACGTCGCGGACTTTGCCGCGCCCGTACCGCTCGACACCGGCGAAGTCTGTTTCCAAAATGGCAGGGTTCAATGTGCCGCTCACGGTTCCTTCAGGTTTTCAAATCGGGGGAGTAAATCAAATGATAACCCGCCCAGAGCGATTGTCAATCGGGTAGTGCCGGGTGGGTGAAAAAACTCAGCGGCCCGGAGCCAACACGAGTGGTCGCGCGAGTCTATTTTCCGGCGTGGAGCGGCGTAGCCTGCCGTGCCAGAGCCAGTTTTCCCAGGCCCTCGATTTGCGTCCGTGCCATCTGCCAGGAGCTGTCGTTCACGCTCTCCGGCTTGTGTTGCGGCGCGAAGTATTCCGGCAGATAGTCCAGCAGTTGCCGCGCCGCCGTTTGCCCGGTAGCCAACTGTTGCGGACTGGGCTCGCTCAGCCTCTGCAGGCTCGCCGTGGTCACGAGCAGCAGTTGCAGGATCTGTTCCGGATTGCGGTACGTCGCTCGGGCTCCGGCCGTGACCGGGCGAGTTGCCGCCTCCAGAACCTTATCCGGCCGCCCCAAGCCGTTGTATGCCTGGACGTAGTAATACTGGCGTTCGTTGGCAAGGTCTGAATTCGGATAATCCCGCGCCCAGGCGTCCAGATCCTGGACGCTCTTTGCCAGGTTGGGAACGAGCGCATTGAAATCGGCGAGCACCTGTTGGTAGACGTCCCGTTCGCCCGGCGCCATCAGGCTGCTTTTTTTGTCTGGAGGCCTGGGGCCGTCGATCTTGGGCGGATCCACCTTGCGGACACGCTCTCGCGGAGTCTCGCGAGGCGTGGATGCCGGGGATGCGGCCGCGGTTGGGTGTCCGGGTGTCTGGTGACCGCCGGCTGGGGCCGCCGCCGGACTCGCTGCCGCCGCGCCCACGAGCACCGGCACTTCAACCACCGGGAGGGCCATCACGGGCACCGGGTAGACGCCATCGGGCGGTGGCGGCAGGGCTGGCGGCGCGTCGGCCGCGACGTTACCGGGCGGCTGCGAATCGTCGGGCGGGCTGATCATGGCGGGATCGGGCGGAGGCGGCGCATCGGTCAACGTGACGCCCGGCACGATAGGATCGATGCGCGTTCGGCCCACTTTCAGCGTGGGACGCGTGGCATCCAGGCGCGCGGCGACGAAAGCGGGGGAGGGAAGCGCCCGCACGTAGACCGCGGCCTGGAGTTGCTCCGGCGACGGCGCGGCGAAGCCCTTGGGATCGATTACCCGCACATCCTGCTGGAATGCCGCGAAACTGGTGATTCCGGCGGCGAAATACCGCGGCGGGGTCGCGCCCGGAGCGGCGGACGTCCACAGTTCTCCGGAGGCCAGCGGTCCCCAACCGGCCATGTTCGCCCCGCGCAGCCAGTAAACTTCGCCGGGCTTGAACACCGTGCTGACCGCCGGCTGCCAGACCCACCCGTCGTCGTCCCGATGCGCCCATCGGCCACTGTGGTAGGGCACCCATCCCCAGGAGTCCTCACTGACCCAGGCATAGCCCAGCGCGTCGTAATAGCGCCACCGGCCCGTTTGATAGGGCGCCCAGCCTTTCATCACTTTGGGCTTCCACACCATGCCGAGGTCCTCGGTCTGGATCCACTCGCCGGCTGTGTCGAGGTCGGCGAGGCCATAGCGCCACGTCAGGTGCGCGGCGGAAACCGGCGCTGTCTCCGCCCTGTCGCGATCCTCGCTCCACTGGTCCAGGGGCAGGGCGGTCACCTGGGGATAGAGGTAGAAATGCTGCACGTTGGCGGGCTCCACGCGCGCGCTCTGGCCCTCGCGCAAGCCCATTTCCGCGGTAGGCGAAGAAAAGCGCACCATGCCTTCGAGCACGGAAAACTGGCTCCAATCGGTCTGCGCCGTCACGCGGACGCGCGCGCCTTGTCCCAGGGTGGCCTGCGCGCCGGGCGCCACCAGCATGAGGACGTCATTCCCCAAGGGCTCGCCGCTGCAGTAAGCCGTGCCGTGATCGAGCGAAAGCAGCGTGACGCGCTGCCCGGTGGAAAGCTGCGTGTAATCGGAGATTTCGCCCAGCGATTCCGACCCCAGCCGCCAGGCGCTGCCGTCGTCCAGTTCGATTTCGACGCGCGCGCCCGGGCCCGTGCGCACCCAGGTGGATTCTACCAACGGCAGGTTGTGTTCGGCCGGCATCCATGCGTCGGCTGCCGTCAATTGAACCTCGACCGTACCTTGGAATTCGCCCAGGCGGGCGTAACGAGTCTGGCCCGCCAGCAATGCGGCGGGCACCAACAGCAGCGCAAGGGCCTTCATACCCACACCTCCGCTCTAGTCGAAGTAAATGACGACGCGACGCCGCCAGGCGTTGTAGGTAAAATCGAGGCTATGACGGATCGCGCGCTTCTCGACCACATCTCCAGCCTGCCGCACGCGCGCGCCAACTTCAAGCAGCTCGTCCGGGAATTGGCGGCGAAGGGCGCCAAACGCGAGGAATTGGAGGCTTCGCTGGCCCGTCTGGCGGCCCGCGGGGACCTGCTGGAGCCGCGAGCCGGCCATTTTGCCGTGACGGCGCGCAGCCGGGAATACGCCGTCGGCCGGCTGAACATGCACCGGGATGGTTACGGGTTCGTGGTTTGCGAGCGGCCCGTCGAGGGAATCGCCGGAGACATATTCATCCCGCCGGACTCCGCCGCCAAGGCCATGCATGGGGATCGCGTGGTGGCGCGCATCGCCCGCATCGAGCCCGATGGCCGTGCCGATGGCGAAATCGTCAAGGTGCTCAAGCGCGCCCACCCCACGGTGGTCGGCGAGTTCAAGATTGGGCGCCGCGGGCGGTACGTAGTGCCGCAGGACGACCGCATCCACCGGTGGATCGACATTCCCGAAGGCATGGAATTTCCTCCCGCGGGGCCCGTGGTCGACCGCATCGGCGTCGAGGCGCCGCACGTCGATTCGGTCGAAGCGCTCGACGGCATGATCGTCAACGTGGAGCTGCTGGATTACGATGCCTCGACCGGCCGCGTCATCGAAATCCTGGGCAAGCCCGGCGATTTCGGAGTGGACGTCGAAATCGTCATCCGCAAGCACCACCTGCCGCACCAGTTTCCTCCCGAGGTGGTCGAACAGGCCGAACGGATGCCCGCCGCCATCGATGCCCAAGACCTGGAAGGCCGCCGCGATTTCCGCGCGCTCGACATCGTCACCATCGACGGCGAGACCGCGCGCGATTTCGACGATGCCGTGTGGGTGGATCGCCTGCCCAACGGCAACTACGCGCTCCAGGTGCATATCGCCGACGTCAGCCACTACGTGAAACCGGCGAGCCCCATCGACGCCGAAGCCCGTTTGCGGGGCACCAGCGTCTACTTTCCGGACCGCGCCGTCCCCATGCTGCCGTTCCAGCTTTCCACCAATCTCTGCTCGCTGGTGCCGCGCGAGGACCGGCTGGTGCTTTCGGCGCTGCTGGAGATCGACCACCAGGGCGAAATTGTCGCGCAGGAAATCACCCCCGGGGTCATCCGCAGCGTGGAACGCATGACTTACACGAATGTCCACCTGCTGCTCGAAGGCGACGCAGCCATGCGCGAACGCTACCGGCCGCTGGTGGAACGCTTCGAGCTGATGCAGGAGCTGGCGCTGGTGCTCAACCGCAAGCGCGTGCGCCGCGGCTCCATCGATTTCGATCTCCCCGAGCCTCTGATCGAGTTCGACGAGTGGGGCGCCATGACCGGCGTCACGCGCG
Organism: Bryobacteraceae bacterium; assembly: GCA_049519475.1. GTDB lineage: Bacteria > Acidobacteriota > Terriglobia > Bryobacterales > Bryobacteraceae > PALSA-129. The sequence continues at coordinate 15,966 of JBEKQS010000001.1, forward strand.
CGCCGCGCAATATCGCGCACAAATTGATCGAGGAGTTCATGCTCTCCGCCAATGAGGCCGTGGCTTCGCACCTGGAGAGCGCCGCGCCCGTCTCGATCTACCGCATTCACGAGAAGCCCGATCCCAAGCGCGTTATGGATTTCGAGGAAGTGGCCGCGCACTTCGGCTATTCGCTGGGCGCCGGCGCGATTCACGTGAAGAAATTCGCCTACACCGATAAGGGCCGCGACGGAAGCAAGAAGCGCCGCGACATCGTGCTGCCCGCGGGCGAAGTCAAGATTAATTCGCGGCATTACCAACGGCTGGTGGCCAAGATCGAAGGCAAGCCCGAGGAGCGCATCCTGAGCTACCTGATGCTGCGTTCGCTCAAGCAGGCTCGCTACAGCGTGGAGAACGTGGGCCACTTTGCGCTGGCCGCCGACACCTACACGCACTTCACTTCGCCCATCCGCCGCTATCCCGACCTGGTGATTCACCGGCTGCTGCGCGGCGCCCGGATTGAGGATTTGCCCGCCATCGCCGAAGAGTGCTCGCAATCCGAGCGGCGCGCCGCCGATGCCGAACGCGAGCTGGTGGAATGGAAGAAGGTCCGCTTCATGAGCGAGCGCGTGGGGCAGGACTTCGACGCTCTCATCATCAGCACCGCCAAATACGGCCTCTTCGTGGAGCTGGCCGACCTGTTCATCGAAGGACTGGTCCCCATCGACACGCTGCCCGGCGACCAGTACACTTATCAGGAGAACGTTCGCAAGATCGTAGGCAAGCGCACGCGCCGCCAGTTTTCCATCGGCGACCGCGTGCGGGTGCTCCTCGACCGCGTGGACGCGAACGAGCGCAAGCTGCAGTTTTCGATATTGGAAGATGAGCCCAAACGATCTGGTTCCCATTCCCGGCGGCCCGTTCCTCATGGGCCAGGAAGACGGAAGAGATGACGAGCGCCCGCTCCACCGGGTCGTCGTTTCGCCGTTTCGCCTGTGCCGTTATCAGGTGACCAATGCCGATTGGGAGCTATTTCGCAAAGCCACGTCTCGTGAAAAGCAGCCGTATGTTCACGAGACCGCGCCAGTGACGCACGTGAACTGGTTCGATGCCGTAGCGTTCTGCCACTGGCTGTCGGAGCAGTGGGCCATGCGCGTCCGCCTGCCCAGCGAAGCCGAATGGGAATTCGCCGCGCGCGGCGGTGTCGAAGGGCAAGTCTATCCCTGGGGCAACCAGCCGCGAGTCTATCCGCCGGCTCGCTGGCAGGAGGGCCCGGAGCCCATCGGCCAGACCGAACCAAACGCATACGGCCTATTCGACATGTGCGAGAACGTGCACGAATGGTGCTCCGATTGGTACGACCCTTTGTACTACGCCATTTCGCCGGAGGAGAATCCGCAAGGCCCGGAGCATGGCAAGCGCCGCAGCTCGCGCGGCGGCGCCTGGCGCCATCACATCAAATTTTCGCGCTGCGCCGCGCGGAGCAGCATTCCACCGGAGTTCCGGTATGCGGATTACGGATTTCGCATCGCCGCGCAGGCTTGAAACCGGACAGCGCGGCAGGGAGTCCTTGACGGTAATTCCCAAATTTGGGAAACTCGAAGCATGAAGGTTTTGGAGGCGGCGAAACTCCAGAAGTTCAGCAGAAAATATCCCGCCTCCCGAAAAGCCCTGAACCGCTTCTTCGCCATTGCGTGTGCGGCGGACTGGCCGCACTTTCCAGCGCTCAAGCAGACTTTTCCGGCGGCGGATTACGTCCCCGGGACGGGCAGGATGATCTTCGACATTGGCGGCAACAAGTACCGGTTAATCGCGAGCGTCGATTTTGCGGAGCAACTTCTACTGATTGAAGAGATCCTGACCCACGAGCAGTATGACAGAACATAGCTTGTTGTTTCAGAGGGCCTATGTCCATAGCTACTTATGAACAGCTTCTGATCGAAACGCTTCCCCAGGTGATCGATACCGAGGAACAGAACGCGCAGATCGCGGCGCAGTTGAGCGGCCTGATCCGCAAAGGCCGCGCGCGGTCCGCCGGGGAAACCCGCCTCATGCGCCTGTTGGCCCTGTTGGTCGAGGACTACGACCGCCGGCAAGGTCTGCCTTCCGGTGACGCCAGCCCTGCCGAAGCCCTGCAATTCCTGCTCGACCATTCGGGCAAGACTGCGGCGGTCCTGCTTCCTGTCTTCGGGCAGCGCAGCCACGTGCATGAAGCCCTGACCGGCAAGCGTCCCATCAGCGCGCCGCAGGCCCGCAAACTCGGCAAACTGTTCAGCGTGCAGCCTGGATTGTTTCTCTGAAGGTGTTGCTGCATCCGCGCGCGCCGCGTTGAGGGGTCACGAGGCGTCCTCAGTCCCGCTTCGTGTACCGCTTAGCCTCTTCAATCCGTGCGAGTGCTCTCTGCCAACCCTGATCGGACATCGCTCAACCAGCATGGTGCGCAACCGGTGTGCTGCGCAAAGAGTAGCGGGTAGTTGCCCCCCTACTTCAGCGACGCGCTCACCTTCACCCGATACTCTTCCGCCTTCTGCAAGATCTGCGCCTGGTTCAAGGTCAGTATCCGCCCATCGCTCACCACCGGCTTCCCATTCACCATCACGTCGCGCACGTCCTCACCCTTCAGCGCATACACCATCTGCGAAACCGCATCGTACATCGGCACGGCATTGGGACGGTCGAGGCGCACCGCGATCATGTCGGCGCGCTTGCCGGCTTCTAACGAGCCGATCTCTTTTTCCATCCCCAGCACGCGCGCCCCGCGAATGGTGGCCATTTCGAGAGCCGTCGATGCCGGCAGCGTTTCGGGATCGAGCGTCATCACCTTTTGCAACTTGGCGGCGAGGTCCATCTCTTCGAACATGTTGAGATCGTTATTGCTGCCGGCGGGGCCGTCCGGGCCCAGGCCCACCGTCAGGCCGAGTTCCAGCATGCGCGCTACCGGCGCCACGCCGCTGGCCAGTTTCATGTTGCTCGACGGGCAATGCGCCACACCCACGCCGCGCGCCTTCAGGATCTCCATGTCGGCGTCGTTGACCCACACGCAGTGCGCCGCCACCGTGCGGCCGGTGAGCACTCCGAGCGTATCGAGCGCCTTGACCGGCGACATGTGGCGTGCTGCAAGCGAGTCATCGAGCTCTTTCTTGGTTTCGGCAAGATGGATCAACAGCGGCGCGTTGAATTTGTTGGCCAGCGCGCGCGCTGCCTTCAACGTCTCATCGGAGTTGGTGTAGATGGCGTGCGGGGCCACGGCCGCCACTATCAGCGGGTCGTTGCGGAAGCGCGTCAGGTATTTTTCGGTGAAGGCCAGCGCGTCGGCCGGGGTCTTGGCGTCGGCCACCGGAAACTGGATGATGGTCTCGCCCAGCACGCCGCGCATTCCGGCCTCCTGGGCCACTTCCGCCACCACGTCCTCGAAATAGTACATGTCGGTGAACGTGGTGGTGCCGCCGAGCAGCATTTCGAGACAGCCGAGGCGCGTGCCCCAGCGCACGAAATCGGGCGTAACGTTCTTGGCTTCCGCGGGGAAGATGTACTTTTCGAGCCAGTCCTGCAGCTTCTTATCGTCGGCGATACCGCGGAACAGCGACATGGCGGCGTGCGTGTGCGTATTGATCAGGCCCGGCGCCAGAATCGCGTCGCCGCGGTCCAGGCGGTGCTTCGCCTGGAACTTCGCGTCGATCTCGGCCCGCGTGCCCACTCCCACAATGCGGCCGCCCGTCACGGCAACCGCGCCGTTTTCGATCACGCGATGCTGCGCGTCTTCGGTGATGACCCACCGGGCGCTCCAGATCCAATCCGCGGGCGCGGCGGCGAGCGTGGCGATAAAAAGGAAAAAGCTACAAATACGATGCATCGAAGGGCTTCGGGAAAAGTTCTTTCAAACGGTAGATTTCGGTCTTGCCGCGCGGGTTCACCAGGATGATGTCCACGTCGCCGCAGAATTCCCACAGAATTTGCCGGCACGCGCCGCAGGGCGGCGTCAGCACATCGGTATCAGTCGCCACCGCCACGCGCCGGAACTTGCGCACGCCTTCTGAGATGGCTTTGAATATCGCCACGCGCTCTGCGCAGAGCGTGAGCCCGTAGGTGGCATTTTCGACGTTGCAGCCGGTATGGATGCGGCCGTCGCTATCTTCGATGGCCGCGCCCACTTTGAACCTGGAATACGGCGCGAAGGCATGGGCGCGAGCGGCCAGGGCGGCGTCGATGAGCGCATCCGACATACAGACAGAAAACAATTCTCACCGCGGAGACGCAGAGACGCAGAGTTCTTTCCTTGTTCTTCTCCGCGTCTCGGCGTCTCGGCGGTGAATTCCGAAATTCAAGCTTCTAACCTCGGCAGCAGCGTCTTCAGGAAGCGCACCAGCGTGTCGCGCACCTGGGCGCCGGTTTCAAGCACTTCCTCGTGATGGATCTTCTGCGGCAGAATGCCGGCTGCCATGTTGGTCACGCAGGAGATGCCCAGCACTTTGATTCCCATGTGGTTGGCCACGATGGCTTCGAGCACCGTGGACATCCCGACCACATCGGCGCCGATGGTACGCAGATAGCGGATCTCCGCGGGCGTCTCATAACTCGGCCCGAGCATCGCCGCGTACACGCCTTCCGAGATCGGCACGCACAACTCCGCCGCCACCTGCTTGGCGGCTTCGCGATAGGCTCGCGAGTACGCCTCGGACATGTCCGGAAAGCGCGGCCCCAGGGAATCGTCATTCGGTCCGGTCAACGGATTCACGCCCTGCAGGTTGATATGGTCGGAGATCAGGACCAGCCCGCCCTGCTCGAGAGTCAGGTTGATGCCCCCCGCGGCGTTGGTGAAGACCATCGCCCGCACGCCCAAGCGTCCCAGCACCCGCACGCCGAATGTCACTTGCGCGGGCGTATAGCCTTCGTAGAGGTGGGCGCGGCCGGCCATCACCGCTACCGCCAGTTCGCCCAGCTTGCCGATCGCCAGCTTGCCGGCGTGTCCCACCGCGGTCGATCCCGGCCAGCCCGGAATCTCCGCGTAGGGAATGTCGGTCCGCTCGCTGAGCTCGTCGGCAAATGCGCCGAGGCCGCTGCCCAGCACCACGCCGATGGTTGGCCGCAACGGCGTGCGGCTTTCCAATAATCGTCTGGCTTCTTCGATCACAATAACATTCCCGCGATGCACGCCGACATGAAATTGGCCATGGTTCCGGCCATCACCGCGCGCATCCCCAAGCGCGCCAAGTCCGGCTTGCGGCTCGGCGCCAGCGATCCAATGCCGCCGATCTGTATGGCGATGGAACTGAAATTGGCGAACCCGCACAGCGCGTACGTGGCGATGACGAACGACCGCGGATCGAGCGTCGCCCTCACCGCCGGCTTTCCCAGTTCCAGGAACGCCACGAATTCGTTGGTCACCAGGCGCGTGCCCAGCAGGTTGCCTATAGTGGAGGCGTCTTTCCACGGCACGCCCATGATCCAGGCTACCGGCGCGAAGACAATTCCGAAGATTTGCTGCAAGGAACCCGGCAGCCAACCCATGAGCGGCAGAGTGTGCACCCAGCCGAGAATCCCGTTAAACATCGCGATCAGCGCCAGAAACGCAATCAGCATGCCGCCCACGTTGAGCGCCAGGTGCAGCCCGTCGCCGGCGCCCTGCGCCGCGGCGTCGATCACGTTGACGGCCGTCTTTTCCACTTTGATTTCCACCTTGCCCGCGGTGGCCGGCTTGCCGGTTTCGGGGATGAAAATCTTCGACAGCATGATGGTGGCCGGCGCCGTCATGATTACCGCCGTCAGCAGGTGCGTGATTGACACGTGCGCCACCATCACGTACGCCGCCATCACCGAGCCGGAAACGTGCGCCATCCCGCTGGTCATGATGGTGAACAGCTCGGATTCCGTCAGTCCCGCCAGGAACGGCTTGATGGTGAGCGGCGCTTCCGTCTGGCCCATGAAGATGCTGGCCGCCACGTTGAGCGATTCGGCGCCGCTCACCCCCATCACCTTCTGCATGACGATCGCCATGCCGCGCACCACCAGTTGCATCACGCCCAGGTAATACAGGATGGCGAAGAACGAGGCGATGAAAATAATGATGGGCAGCACCTGGAACGCGAAGATCACGCCGTACGGCCCAACCGGATCTCCCAGCGGCCCGAACATGAACTCCGTGCCGGCTTTCACGTAGCCCAGCATGTTGTTCACACCGGCGCCGATGGCTTGAAAGATCTTTCCGAAATCCGTCTTCAGCACCAGCAGTGCGAAGGCAAATTGCAGCCCGAGGCCCCATGCAATGATGCTGAGCTTGATATCGCGCTTATGCGAAGAGCACAGCCATGCGAAGGCCAGGATCACCGCCAGGCCCAGGAAGCCCGTGAAGCGGCCCATTACCCGACTACTTCCAGAATCAGTTCCCGCTCATCGGGCTTCTGCGCGGAAATGCGGAACGCGTCTTCCACCATTTCAGCCGCTTCATCCACGCGGTCTTCCTTGGTGTAGTAGAGGCGGCAAAGTACCGAGCCCGCATCCACCTTTTCGCCGGTCTTGACTTCCAGGATGATCCCCACCGCCGGATCGATGGCGTCTTCTTTCTTGTCGCGGCCGGCGCCGATCATGTTGGAGGCCAGGCCGATGTCTTCGGCGTTGATGGAGCTGACGTAGCCGGCGCGCGGCGAAGCGATTTCACGCATCCCTGTGGCGTTGGGCAGCAACTCGAACTTGTCGAGCGCCTGTGGATTCCCGCCCTGCGCCGCCACCACCTGCTTGAACTTCCGGTAGGCGGAGCCGTCCACCAGGTGCTGTTCGGCGATGCGGCGCGCTTCCTCCAGCGTAGCCGCCTTCTTGCCCAGGTGGATCATCCGCGCCGCCAACTCAAGCGAAAGCTTGGTTAGATCGGCCGGGCCCGCGTTCTGCAGCGTTTGCGACGCTTCCATGATCTCCAGCGCATTGCCGATGGCGTAACCCAGCGGCTGGTTCATGTCCGTGATCAGCGCCACCACCTTCTTGTCCATGCGGCGGCCGATCCCCACCATCATGGCCGCCAGGCGCCGCGCTTCCACCTGCTTCTTCATGAATGCGCCGCTGCCCACTTTCACGTCGAGCACCAGCGCATCCACGCCCTCGGCCAGCTTCTTCGACATGATCGACGACGAAATCAGCGGAATCGATTCCACCGTCGCCGTCACATCCCGCAACGCGTACAGCTTGCGGTCCGCCGGCGCCAGTTCTTCGGTCTGACCGATGAAACACAGCCCCAACTCCGCCAGTTGCTTCTGGAATTCCTCGGCCGTCAGGTTGGTGCGGAAGCCGGGAATCGACTCGAGCTTATCGAGCGTGCCCCCGGTGTGGCCCAGCGCGCGGCCCGACATCATCGGCACCACCACTCCAGCCGCCGCCGCCAGCGGCGCCACGATGAAGCTGGTCTTGTCGCCGACGCCTCCGGTGGAGTGCTTGTCCACCTTCACGCCCGGAATGGCAGACAGATCGACCGTGTCGCCGGAACGCAGCATGCATTCCGTCAGCCGGCTCACTTCGCGGTCCGACATCCCCGAAAAGAAAACGGCCATCAAGAAGGACGACATTTGGTAGTCGGGAATGTCGCCGTTGGTGTAACCTTCCACCAGAAACTCGATCTCTTCTGGAGCGAGTTCTTTCCCGTCGCGCTTGCGCTGGATCAAGTCAACTGTACGCATTATGAGACACTTAGCGTAACATCCCAACCGGTGAAATGTAAAGGATGGGTAATTCGGGCCTGACTGCGATCTACTCCCGCCGGAAGGCTGCGATCCGCCCGCGGGCTCCTACCGCCCAGCCCGCCTGGCTGGAAACAAAACTGATCGCATTGTAATTGCCGGTGTCGAACTGCTTCCAGTTTCGCCCGCCATCGGTGGAAACATCCGCGCCGGAGGGGCCGGCCGTGATCCACAGCTTGCGGTCCGCCAGGTAGGCCACCGCCGAACGAAAGCCGTTCGGGGCCGCGCCATCCGGCTTGGTCCAGGTCGCGCCGCCGTCGGCGGTCACGGCGATGTTGCCGGCCTGGTCGTTCGCCTTGTTGTAATCGCCGCCCACCGCGACGCCGTCCATCGCATCGGAGAACGCCAGCGAAAAAATGCCGGCGGCGGCGGAATCGGATCGAATCGGCGTTGGCGCGACGGTCCAGGTGCGGCCGCCGTCCTTGGAATGGTAGACGCGGGCCGCGCCCTTTCCGCCCGTGCCGATCCACACTTCGCTCGTGCCCAGCACCGTGATCCCGGTCCCGCTGGCGGCGAACGCGCCCTCGCCCGGCAGCGCCGGCGGCATCTTCTGCCGCTGCCAGGTATTTCCGCCGTCTTCGGTGGACATCACCACCACCAGCCCGTCCACCTGGTCGCCCACCAGGATTCCATGCGTCGCGTCCCAGAACGCCATCTCGTCGAAGAAGCCTTTGGCGTCGGGATTCTGCAGGGACAACGTCCAGTGCGCGCCGCCATCCGTGGTCTTATACACGCGCGATGTCTCTCCGCTGCCGATGCTCAACAGGTAGGCGGTGTTCTCGTCCACGCCCTGCACGTCGCGGAAGTCCAGCGTTTCGGCGCCGGGCACCGCCGCCGCCGTCCAGGTGGCGCCGCCGTCGATGGTCCTCAGGTAGGTCCCGCGAGTCCCGCTGGCCCAAGCCGTCTTCTCGTTCACCGCCCACACGCCTCGCAGCGACGCCGTGCTTCCGCTCGGTTGCACAACAAAGCTTTGTGCGAACGCGGTGCCGGCAAGAAAAATCAGAAAACCGCTTCTCATAAGGCTCTCACCAGTATATGCGCGCTGGGCGCCCTGTTACGATAGAAGTGATGACCCCCAATCAACCGGGCCAACCGCCCAAGATGCCCATCCCTGGTGTCCGCAATCTCATCGCCGTCGGTAGCGGCAAAGGCGGTGTCGGCAAGACCACCGTGGCCGTCAACCTGGCGGTCGGCCTGGGCGCGCTCGGCCACCGCGCGGGCCTGATGGATGCCGACGTCTACGGCCCCAATGTGCCGCTCATGATGGGCGTCAATCGCACTCCCATGGCTAGCGGGGACCGCATTCAGCCGCTCGAACAGTTCGGCGTCAAGCTGATGTCGATGGGCTTCCTCAATCCCGGCGACAAGCCGCTGGTCTGGCGCGGCCCCATGCTCCATAGCGTCGTCCAGCAGTTCCTGCGCGGCGTCGATTGGGGCGAGCTCGACTACCTCGTCATCGATCTCCCGCCCGGCACCGGCGACGTGCAGCTCTCTCTCATCCAGACCGCTCCCATCACCGGCGCGATTGTGGTCACCACTCCGTCCGACGTTTCGCTCGAAGACGCCCGCAAGGCCGTCCACATGTTCCACCAGGTGCGCGTCCCGATTCTCGGGATCGTCGAGAATATGAGTTTCCTCAATTGTCCGCACTGCCACGAACGCATCGACGTCTTCAGCCACGGCGGCGGCCGCCGCACGGCGGCTGAGATGCAGGTGAACTTCCTCGGGGAACTGCCGCTCGACCCGCAGGTGCGCATCGGCGGCGATACCGGCCGCCCCATCGTGCTCCGGAAAGGCGAAGGCGAGCCCTACCTGGAATTGGCCCGCAACGCCGCCGCGCGCTGTGACGAAGCCGCCAAAGAGAGCGGCCCCAAGATCGAGATCGGCGAGTGATCCTGATCCCGGTAACCACTCATCGTGCTACAATGTAGCACATGAGGAAGGCTTCGGTTCGGGATCTTCGCATCCGCACTTCGGCGTTGCTTCGCGACGCCGAGAACGGCGAAGTGATTGTCATTGAGCGCCGGGGCCAACCGGTTGCCGAACTGCGCCCCGTCACCAAGAGGCCCAAGAAAGTGAAAATGCCCGACATGAGCCGCTTCTGGAACGAATTCCCTCCGGTTCCCGGAGACAGCGCTCGATTTATTTCGGAAGACCGCGACCGCTGATGTACGTCGATTCGGCTTATATCGCCAAGTTCTACTTGAACGAGCCGGACTCGCCACAGGTTCGGACCGCATTCGCGGGGGCCTCGACACTGGTCTCGTCGATGTGGGCCCTCGGAGAAGTTTCCTGTGCGTTTCACCGCCATCTGCGCGAGGGATCGCTCGATTCCTCGCAATATCGCGCGCTGCTCAACGCTTTTCTGCAACACGCGGACGGGGGAATCTGGACCTTCGTTCCCGTCACGGAACGTCTCTTGCGAAAGATGACCTTTCTGCTGACGACGCTTCCCGCGACCGTCCATTTGAGAGCAGGCGATGCGATGCATCTGGCCACCGCCATGGACCTGGGCGAGCATGAAATCTGGACCAGCGATCGCCACGTTCTCGCCGGCGCGCAACATTTCGGGCTCTCCGGCCGTACGGCCTAGTTTCGCCCTATTGCGCCGCCGGCGCGCCCACCAATGCCTTCCGGCTTTTTCTCAAACTCTGGGCTTGGGCGGTGGCAGTTCCCGCGCCACGACCGTATCCGAGAAACCTTCACGGTGATGGGCGCCGTCGCAAAACGGCTTGTTGGCCGAGTGGCCGCAACGGCACAAGGAAATCACCGTTCTTCCGGCCAGGCCGAACGTGGCTCCGCTGGGGTCCACGATTTCGAATTCCCCTTCAATCCGAATCGGACCGTTGTTCTGAGGCGCAATCTTCGCAGGCATCCCTGGATCGTATCACGTCCAGTCCAGTGGGGCAGACCCCTTGGTCTGCGCGGGTCCCCCTGGACCCGCTGTTCGTTCGAACGATGAGTGGTTGCCGCTCGTGAAAAGCCGGCCGGGGGGCCGGCTGCGGACGAAGGCGTCCGCCCCACAGGCTACTGCTTCTTTGTTGGTGGCGCCGTCGTGCCCTTCTTATCGTCCACCACGCCTCCGAACCGGATCGTCGACCTGCCTTCGTACCTCTTGTAATCCTGGTACTTCACGGTCATGCGGATGCGCTGGTCCATATCCTTGAAGTGCAGCGTATCGTCGGCATGCGTGTACGTCGGAAACCAGTACTTCCCGTCGATCTGCTCGCGGTACGTTTCGAACTTCGGAAACTGGTTGGTCTTGGCGTCCACCAGGCCGACGCCCTTCCCGTAACTCTTCACAATCTGGAAGTCGCGGTCGTCCACCCACACCTGGCCCTCGAAATAACGCTTCCCCTTCACCATCTTCTTGGGCTTCACCGAGAACGTGTAGCAGCCGATCTCATCCAGCTTCTCGCGCCCCAGGTAGTTGATGTTGTAGTCTCCAATTTCCGAGGTCGTGAGGACGAACGGCTGCACGTCGCGCAGATCCGCCACGTCTTCCGGCGTCAGCCCGATGTGCTGGAGCGAGATCACCGGCGCATAGATCACCTTCTCCGCGCGTTTGCCATCGGGCGAGAAGATGATGTCGTCCACCTCTTCCCACTTCCCGCCGGAGGGATTTCCGCCCATGTCGAGCTCTTCCATTTTCACCGTCTGCCGGTACGTGTAGTTGTTGCGCGCTTCCCGGAACTCGGCTTCCTTGGCGGAAAATTTCTGGATAATCTGTTGCGGGTCCACCTGGTCCTGGTTCGCCGCCGGTTGCATCGCCATACACATCGCCGCCATCGCGGAGCCAATCATCAACGTACGCATTTTTCCTCTCATCGGTGAGACGGCTTCATTTGCCCAATAGTTTCTTTGCTATCGTCAGCAACTGGATGTTGCTGGTGCCCTCGTAAATTCGCCCGATCTTGGCGTCCCGATACAGCTTCTCCACCGGATAATCTTTCGTCACTCCCACGCCGCCGTGCACTTCGATGGACTTCGACGCCGCCCGCTCCGCGATCTCCGAACTGTAATACTTGGCCATCGCCGCCTCCATCAGGAACGGCATCCCGGCATCCCGCAGCCGCGCGGCGTTATACACCAGCAGCCGCGCCGCTTCCACCTCGATGGCCATCTTCGCCAGCTCAAACTGCACGCCCTGGAACTCCCCGATGGCCTTGCCGAACTGCTTGCGCTCTTTGGCGTATGCTACCGCGTAGTCTAGCGCTCCGCGCGCCAGGCCAATCATCTGCGCGCCTATCGCAATCCGTCCTTCGTTCAGCGTCTCGATCGCGATCTTGTAGCCCTGTCCCACCTCGCCCATCACGTTCTCGCGCGGCACGCGGCAGTTGTCCATCAGCAGCTCGCACGTCGATGACGCGCGCAGCCCCAGCTTGTCTTCCTTCTTCCCCACCTGGAATCCGGGGAAGTCGCGCTCCACCAGGAACGCCGTCACGCCCTTGTATCCCGCCTCCGGCCTGGCATTCGCGAACAGCAGGAAGAAGCCGGCCTCGGCGGCATTGGTGATCCAAAGTTTGCGCCCGTTCAACAGGAAATGATCGCCGCAATCTTCCGCGCGCGTGGCCATGGCGAACGCATCCGAGCCCGATCCGGCCTCCGACAGCGCGTACGACGCCACCATGTTCTCCGCCAGCCGCGGCAGGTATTTCTTTTTCTGTTCCGCCGTCGCCCACTTCAGCAGCGCGTTGTTGCAGATGGTGTTCTGCACGTCGACGATCACGCCGGCCGAGGGATCCACCGCCGACAGTTCCTCCACCGCCAGGATCGCCTGAAAAAAGCTGCCGCCCTGTCCGCCATATTCCTCGGGGATTTCGATCCCCATGAGGCCCATTTCAAAAAACTGTTTGATGATGTCCGGGCGGAAGTGCGCGGCTTCGTCCATCTCCCGCACGTACGGCCGGATCTGCTCGCGCGCGAACTTGCGCACGGTAGCCTGGAAAAACTTTTCTTCTTCGTTGAGCCGCGTCAGCGGCTGTGGAACGGCATCCATGGTTTGGGGGGGTGCTGCCATAGATACAGTGTACAGCCGCCGCGCCGACGTTAACTCGTGGAGGGCAGCGGCCGGCCCGGATCAACCCCACGCTTTGAGAGAATCCTCAGACAACCTCCCCGCGTCACGCCCGGGAAAAGCGATGATCGTCCTTACCGCGACCGTGGTGCTTGGCTCTCCGCCGCCTTGCGAAGCGCCGCTACGTCCGCAAGGTCCTGCGGTCTTCCCACCGCAACCTTGGCGGCGATGAGGTCGGCACTGGAAATAAAATGCGCCGTGAGGCTGGTCGCCGTATCGATGACGCCCTCAACCCGCCTTTCCCACGCCCGATCAAAATCGACGCCATCGATTTCCAGTAGGAGATCCACAGCCACAGGCTCGCGGCCCATGCGGAAAAACTTGCCCGGCTCGCTCAAATCTTCGGGCGTGAGTCCTTCAACCGGCGCGCCGAACTTCGCCAGGGCCGCGTAGACCGCTTTCGCGTTACCGGCGTCCGGCTTAATCAGAAGGTCGATATCTTTGGTGGCGCGAGGCTGCGCGTGAAACGATACCGCGTACCCCCCCACGATCAGGTATTTAACGCCGTGGGCGTTGAAGATGGACAAGAGTTCTTTGAAGTCTGGGAACATCAGAGGCCGCGCCCTTCATCGCGTAGGTGGCCAAGGTAATTTCAGCAACTGCGTCCATGCGTTCCTCGACCGGGGCGCTTTGCCAATACCGGTACTCATCCGCCTTCATTTCATCGAAGCTGGCATACGTGCGGATGTTCTTGTCCATGCGTTTGTTTGTATCACGGACCGCGCCGCTGTTCAATGTGCGCGTCGGGCCCCGCTCCCTTGGCTACCCCACCGCCGTCAGGTCATGGCACTTCCGGCCCTGCGACTCCGCCACGCCGGCGTGCGTCACGTAACCGTTGTACGTGTTGACGCCCCCCTTGAGCGCCGGATGCCGTTCGCAGGCGCCTTCCAGTCCGTGGTTCGCCAGCTCCAGCAGGTAGGGGAAGGTCGCATTGGTGAGCGCAAACGTCGAGGTGTGCGGCACCGCGGCCGGCATGTTGGACACGCAGTAATGCAGCACGCCGTCCACGAGGTAAACCGGCTCCGTATGCGTGGTGGCGTGCGAAGTTTCGAAGCAGCCGCCCTGGTCGATGGCCACGTCCACCACCACCGCGCCGCGCTTCATGGTCGCGATCATTTCGCGCCGCACCAGCCTGGGCGCCGACGCCCCCGGAATCAGCACCGCGCCCACCACAAGGTCGGCCGTCTTCAGGTTTTCGCTGATGGTCCAGGCGTTCGATGCCAGCGTCGACACTGTGCTGTTGAAAATATCGTCCAGCTCGCGCAGCCGGTTCAGACTCCGGTCGATGATGGTCACGCGCGCGCCCATTCCCACCGCGATCTTGGCGGCGTTCGTGCCCACGATTCCGCCGCCCAGAATGACCACGTTGCCCGGCGCCGTGCCCGGCACGCCGCCCAGCAGGATGCCGCGCCCGCCGTTCGGCTTTTCCAGATACTGCGCGCCCACCTGCACCGCCATGCGGCCCGCCACTTCGCTCATGGGCGTCAGCAGGGGCAGGGAATTGTCGGATTCCAGAATGGTTTCGTAAGCCACGCCGTTCACTTTGGAAGCCAGCAGGCGATCCGTCAGCTCCGGCAGCGGCGCCAGATGCAGATACGTGAAGAGGATCAAGCCGGGCCGGAAATGTTCGTACTCGGCCTTCTGCGGTTCTTTCACTTTCACCACCAGATCCCCTTTGCGCCACACTTCGGCCGCGTTCTGTGCGATGGCCGCGCCCGCCTGCATGTACTCGCGATCGGTGATGGAACTGCCTTCGCCGGCCTGGGTCTCCACCAGCACCTCGTGGCCCGCCTCGCGCAAAGCGGTGACGCCGCTCGGCACCAATCCGACGCGTGTCTCGTGGTCTTTGATCTCTTTCGGAACGCCGATAATCATGGGTCTGTTTCTCCGGAATTTCAGATTACCACCACGACGCCGTGGGACGGCGGACGACTCCGCTCACTTACGGCCGCGGCTCGGTAGCCGCAGCTACAATCGCCGATTGCTCCTGCTGGTGCCGCTTGCCCGATCCAGTCGCCGGGCTGGCGCTCTCCGGCCGTCCCACGTAGCGAAGCCGCCGCCCGGAAGACTCGAGCAGCGGCTGGATCGCCTCGTGCAGGAATCGCCATGGGCCCATGTTGCGCGGTTCCTCCTGCGTCCACACCACTTCCGCGGTGGGCGCATATTGCGCCAGAATCTCCGCCACGCGGGCGCCGTCAAAGGGATAGAGTTGCTCCACGCGCACCAGCGCCACGTGCGCGGCCTTGCGCTCGTCGCGCCCCGCCAGCAAATCGTAATAGACTTTGCCGGAACAGAAGACCACCCGCGATACGGCCGCCTTGTCCGCCGTCTCGTCGTCCAGGACCTCCTGGAAACCGCCGGCCGTGAGATCGCGCACCGTGGAAACGGCTCGCGGGTGCCGCAGCAGGCTCTTGGGCGTGAAGATCACCAGCGGCTTGCGCATGCCGCGCCGGTCCGTCCCGCCGTACATCTGGCGCCGCAGCAAGTGAAAATATTGCGCCGGCGTGGTGCAGTTGGCCGCCTGCATATTGTTCTCGGCGCACAAGGTGAGGAAGCGCTCGATGCGCGAGCTGGAATGCTCCGGGCCCTGCCCTTCGAACCCGTGCGGCAGCATCATCGCCAGGCCGCTGGGCTGTCCCCATTTCTGTTCGCAGCAGGAGATGAACTGATCGATCATGATCTGCGCGCCGTTGGCGAAATCGCCGAACTGCGCTTCCCAGATCACCAGCGTCAGCGGGTCTGCCACGCTGTAGCCGAACTCGAAGCCCAGCACGGCGTATTCGCTGAGCGAACTGTCCAGCGAGTCGAAGCGCGCCTGGTCTGGCGAAATATGCTGCATCGGAACGTAGCGTTTGCTCGTTTCGAAATCGAAAAACGCCAGGTGGCGCTGGCTGAACGTGCCGCGGCTGGAATCCTGCCCGCTGAGCCGCACCGCCGTGCCTTCCAGCACGAGCGTGCCGAATGCCAGAGCTTCGCCGAAGGCCCAGTCGATATTGCCGCCCTTCGAAATCGTATCGCGCCGCTTCTCGACGAAGCCGCGCAGCTTGGGATGCAGATGGAAGCTTTCGGGGAAGCTGGTGATGCCGCGAACCACGCGCTCGATCACCCCCTGGTTCACGGCGGTCCGGGGGCAGAAGCTCGGGACGTCGTCGCGCGAGATTGCGCTCAACTCCGGCAACTGGTAGCTCTCGGACTTCTTTTGCACCGCGTCGTAGGCTTCCGACAGGCGTTGCGATACGGCGCGACGCATGGCCGCGATCTCTTCGGCCGTCACCACACCCTCCCGCACCAACCGCTCCGCATACTGCTTTGCCACCGAAGGATGTTCCTTGATCTTGCGGTAGAGAATCGGCTGCGTGTAGCTGGGGTCGTCGCCTTCGTTGTGGCCGTGGCGGCGGTAGCAGTACATGTCGATCACCACGTCCGTTTTGAACTGCTGGCGGTAATCGAAGGCGATCTGCACCGTGCGGATGGCGGCCTGCGGGCTGTCGCCGTTCACGTGGAAAATGGGCGCCTGCACCCCGCGCGCCACGTCCGTGGAATAGGGTGTCGAGCGCGATTCGTCGGGCAGCGTGGTGAAGCCGATCTGGTTGTTGATGACCAGGTGGATCGTTCCGCCCGTCGAATATCCTTCGAGCTGCGAAAGATTAAGCGTCTCCGCCACAACGCCCTGGCCGGCGAAGGCCGCGTCGCCGTGCACCAGCACGGGAATCACGCGCTCGCGTTTGGTATCGCCCAGGCGGTCCTGCTTCGGCCGCACCAAGCCCTCCACCACCGGGTCCACCGCTTCCAGGTGGCTCGGATTGGGCGAGAGCGATACCGCGATGGTGTGGCCCGAATCGGTGGTCCGCACGCCCGTCGCGCCCAGATGATACTTCACGTCGCCGGAGCCCTGCGTGCTCGAAGGATCGAGCTCGCCTTCGAACTCCGAGAAAATCTGCTTGACGTCTTTGCCGATCACGTTGGCCAGGATGTTGAGGCGGCCGCGGTGCGCCATACCCATCACGATCTCAGCCACGTTGTTGGAGGCCGCGCGCTCCAGAATTTCCTCCAGGATGGCCATGGCGGTTTCGCCCCCTTCCAGCGCGAAGCGCTTCTGTCCCACAAAGCGCGCGTGCAGGAAGTGTTCGAACTCCTCCGCCGCAATCAGGCTGCGCACGATCCGCACCCGCGTCTCCCGCGAGAGCGGCCACTGGTTGGCCTCCGGCTCCATGCGCTGTTGTAGCCAGCGCTTCTGCTCCGGCACCTGGATATTCATGTACTCGCAGCCGATTTTCCCGCAGTACGTTTTGCGCAGCGTCTCCAGAATCTCGCGCAGCGTGGCCATCGGATTGGGGCTGGCTTCCCCGATGCCGTGTCCCAGGTTGCCGGTCAGGAATTCGCGGTCCAGATCCCAGATGGTAAGCCCGTAAGTCTCCGGGTCGAGCTCCGGATGATAGCTCGGCTCGGCGCCCAGCGGATCGAGGTCGGCGATCAAGTGGCCGCGCACGCGGTACGCGTTGATCATTTGCAGGATGGCCGCTTCCTTGGCGATCTCGTCAGTGCGCGCGCCGGTCATGCCGGCCAGCATCGGCCGGCGGTCGGTCTCCCAATGCACCGGACGGTGCGGCATGCGCAGGTGGTCGAAGACCTCCTCGTAGAAGCCGTCCTGGCCGTCCAGCAGCGCCTGCACCCGCCCCAAAAACGCCCCCGATTCGGCGCCCTGAATGATGCGGTGGTCGTACGTGCAGGTAAGCGTCATCACCTTGCCGATTCCGAGAATCGCCCTCGTCTCGGAGGCCGTCCCCTGATATTCGGCGGGGTAGTCGATAGCTCCGGCGGCGATGATGGCCCCTTGCCCGGGCATCAGCCGCGGGTTGGACGATACCGTGCCCACCGTTCCCGGATTCGTCAGCGAGATGGTGGTGCCCTGAAAATCGGCCGGCGTGAGTTTGCTCTTGCGGGCGCGCGCCACCAGGTCGTCGAAGGCCGTCAGATACTCCTGGAAATTGAGCGCCCCGGCGTCCTTGATGCTGGGAACCAGGAGGTTCCGGCCTCCATCCTTGCCCGCGACATCGATGGCGATCCCCAGGTTGATCTGCGGCTGCACCACGCGATAGGGCTGTCCGTCCTTTTCTATAAAGGCGTGATTCAGCGCCGGCTGCGTTTCGAGCGCTTTCACCACCGCCCAACCGATCAGATGCGTGTAGGAGACCTTGCCGCTGGCCAGCAGCACCCGGTGCTGGTTGATGATGCGCCGGTTCTCATCCATCACCTTCACCGCGATGGTTCGCTGCGAGGTGGCGAGCGGGATCGACAGACTCGCGGCCATGTTCTCCGCGACGCGTCCCGCGGCGCCGCGCAAGGGCTGGAACGAATGCGGCAGGATTGAATACGGCGATGCCGCGGCCGGTGGGGCCGTCGCGCCTGGCGTGCCGTCGGCTTCCTCGAAGAGGTGCTTCCAGCTTTCGTCTACGGCCGAACGGTCGTGCAGGTACTGCTCATACAGTTCGGCCTCAAGCCAGCTATTGATTCCTAAATCCGGTTCCGGTTTTGACGGCATGGGGGCGAAGGCTCTCTAACGTAATGATAACGTGCGAGCCCTCACCAGACCGGCAGCCGCCGGATTCCGAATCGGCCTACGCGGCCGTCGGTGGGTCAAACGCAATTCCGATATAGTGCTGGTTGCCCCTGGCGGCGCAGTGCACCACCACCCCTTCGGCGGCGAGGTGGCCCGTATCGACGTGGACCCTGGTCCCCGGATCGAAGGCGCGTTCCACCAGCAGGCTGATCCCGGACCGGCTGATGTCGTAGACTTCGGCCGCGAGCCGTTCCTGGCCGCCGGCCATCACGGTGACTTGCCCTTTCGAGCGGATTCGTTCTTCGGAACGCCTTTCGTCTTTCATCAGTCACCAGATCGGCGCCGCGTGAGAAAAGCTGTATAGCGGCCAGCGGTTTGATAAACTGGAAACAGCATTCCTCCACGCCACAAGCAGGGCCGGTAGCTCAGGTGGTAGAGCATGTGCCTTTTAAGCACAGGGTCGCGGGTTCGAGTCCCGCCCGGCTCACCAGTTTCAACCCATTGATTTTGCAATACTTGCAAAACTTCCCCGTTGACCCGCGTACCTATACGTCCCCACTATGGGGGAGGAGGTATCGTGCTCTCGCTGTACCGCCGCCACCTGGCCGGCTAAGCTTTTCGTATGGCGAGAAAGAATCCAGCCGCAGTGGCGCTTGGCCGCCTTGGAGGTAAGGCACGTGCGGAAAAGCTGTCCGCGGAGCAGCAAAGCGAAATCGGAAGAAAGGCAGGCTCGATCGGCGGCAAGCGGCGCGCGGAAGCGCTCACGGCTAAGCGGCGCAGCGAGATCGCCAAGAGGGCGGTAGCTGCACGGTGGGCGAAGCAGCGAAGGGAAATATGACACTCGGGCATGCCTCTCCTGCCCGTCGCCTGTAACGCGAGCGCGGATGGCGACGGGCCAGGCGCGAAGGTAGCGGACGCTGGCTGTTTCCACCAAGGGCCGCTGCGACGTGCTCGATATAACCCCGTCCGTGGCCCGAATCGTGGGTGAAAGCGGAATCGAGTCAGGCATCGTGAACGTCTCGGGTGTGGGCTCGACTTTGGGCGTCACCACTCTTGAATTCGAGCCTGGCTGCGTGGCCGACCTGCAACGTGCCCTCGACAAGATCGCCCCCGCCAACTCCGACTATGCCCACAACGCCCGCCGGGGTGATGACAACGGATATTCTCACCTGCGCAGCGCGCTGGTTGGCGCCGCTAAGAGCTTTCCCGTGGCCGCGAGGCGAGTCGCCATCGGTACGTGGCAGCAGATTGTATTGTGCGACTTTGACGACCGTCCGCGGGAACGCCAAGTGATCGTCACCGTGGTGGGCTAGCGGCCCTCTTCCACAGCTCGAATGCCGTGCGGCGGGCGCGCCGCGGCCGCCGGGCGGTTCACGTTTCCGGCCCGGCTAGTCGGCGCGCGCGGCTCCGTATTCTGCCGCTTCGCCGTCGCCGCGGCCTTCGGCGACGGCGCAAACCACGAGCCGCGCCGCTCGGGCCCGCTTGCCCGTGCGCGGGAGTCTGGCGGACGTGCCGCGGCCCGACTTCGGTCCCCTGCGCGCACGGGAGCGCCAGGATGGTTCGTGGGGCAGGACTCATCCGGATTCATGCTGCGCCGGGCTTCAGCCCGGCTCCGGACCACGGTGTTAGTTCCCGCTCCGCACGGCCGTCTGCGGCGTCCGCCACTTCTCAAACCACGCCATCAGGTAAAGTTGCTGCAGGATCCGATGCGAAGGCCGGCGCCAGCCGTGAAATTCCTCCGGCATGCGCACCAGCAGCGTCTCCTTCTTCAAAATCTTCAGCGCACGGTAGAATTCCTCGCTCTGCGTGATGGGTGTGCGCAGATCGCTCTCGCCGGTCATCACCATAGTCGGCGTCGTGACGTTGGCCACATAGTGCAGCGGCGAGCGCTCGGCATACTGCACCGGATCTTCCCAAGGATACTTGGTGAACTGGTCGTACCAGTTTTGTCCGTCGGTGTTGCCGACAAACGATCCCCAATCGATTACCGGCCGCATCGAGACCGCCGCGCGGAAGCGCTGCGTGTGGCCCACAGTCCACGCCGTCAACACGCCGCCGCCCGAACCGCCGCAGACAAACAGGTTGTCCTTGTCGACCCAGCCCTTAGCGAGAGCCGCATCCACCCCGGCCATGAGGTCGTCGTAATCCTTGCCCGGATACGAGTGCTGGATGCCGTTAACAAATTCCTGGCCGTAGCCCGTCGAGCCGCGCGGGTTGACGAACAGCACGCCGTAGCCGCTGGCGGCGAAATTCTGGAAGTCCCAACTGAAGCCAACCGTGTACATCGACCACGGGCCGCCGTGAATATACAGCACCATCGGGTACTTCTTCGAGGCATCGAAGGCCGCCGGCTTGATGAGCCAGCCCTGCACCTTAAGTCCGTCGGGGGCGGAAAAGCGCAGCTCTTCCACGTCGCCCAATTTGACGCCCGCCAGCACGTCCTCATTGACGTCCACCAGCTTCTTCATATCTCCCGGACGATTGGCGTCGAAGGCCACCAGCGATCCCGGCTCCTGCATGCTGGAGCGCACTGCGGCGAAGCGGCCGTTCCGCGCCAGCGAGAAGCCCGTGAGCACTTGCGTGCCGGTGGTTATGGGCCGCGGCTTATCTCCGTAGTCCATCTTGAGCGAAGCGAAGTACAGGTTCTCCACACCCTGCTCCTGCATGGAGTAGTACACACCCGAGGCGTCGGCAGCCCAGTGAATGGCGCCGGGGGAACTCGGCAACTTGTCGATCCACAGGCGCTTCTGTTCGCCGGCGGAATTCATGAGATAGAGGCTCGATATGGTGTCAGTAAGTCCCTGCTCGTCGTAGCCGGTGTAGGCGATCCACTTCCCGTCCGGCGAGGGGAGCGGGTTCGCGTCGGGCCCTTTGCGCGTGGTGAGCTGCCGCACGGCGAGGCTCTGCACGTCGATGGCGTAGACTTCGGAATCGCCCTTCAGGTATTCGGCGTCGGGCTTTCGAATGGCGGAGACCAAAATCGTACGGCCGTCCGCCGACCATTCAGCCGCGCTGTGATTGTAGTTCCCCTGGGTGATCTGGCGGGGAGTGCCGCCGATAGTCGAATCGACCGTGAACACGTGCGTAAAACCGTTGGCCACCGGGCCAACGCCGTCGCGCCCCCACACCAGGGCATCGACAATGACCGCGGGCTTCGCAAGCTGCGCGCCCTTGGGAGTCTTGGGTAGCTTCACCGGCAGGATCGGTGTTTCATCGGGCAGCGTCATGTTGAACGCGATCCGTTTGCTGTCCGGGGACCAGCGCAGGTTCGAGGGCGTGTAGTCGAGATGGGTGAGCTGGCTGACCTCGCGCGTGTCGGCCCACATCACGTGGATCTGCGGATTCCCGGAGCGCGTCGAGAGGAACGCGATGCGTTTGCCGTCGGGCGACCACGCCGGCGCCGAATCGCGCCACGCGCCCTGCGTCAGCTCGCGCGGCCGCGCG
Organism: Bryobacteraceae bacterium; assembly: GCA_049519475.1. Lineage (GTDB taxonomy): Bacteria > Acidobacteriota > Terriglobia > Bryobacterales > Bryobacteraceae > PALSA-129. Next base: position 37,747 of record JBEKQS010000001.1, read on the forward strand.
CCATCCGAGCCCACCAGCCAGAGGTTGGCGGCCGACTGGTCATGGGCGGTATCGGTCCATCCGCGGGTGAAGACGATTTGCGATCCGTCGGGCGAGATGTCCGGAGCGGTGATCGTCTCCATTTGAAAGAAGGTCTCCTTGTCCAGGTAGCGAGGCTGCGGCTGGGCGAAGGCCAACGCCACCAGAAAGAGAACGGCGAGCGCGCGAGTTTTCATGATCCACTCCTGCTGGAACGGCGAACGGCCGCTCCAGGCTAATAGCGCTATACTACACCCGCCATTCAGAGCATGTAAGCCAACCCCCACGAGCGCAATCCAGCCCTCAGTCCGGACAAACCGTGGACGGTTCCCGCGGCGCCGGGCGCGTCTGGCGCGCGGACGGGACAGCAGCGCAGACCACGAGCAGCGCCGCGCGGGCCCACTCGCGCCCGGGAGACTGGCGGACGCGGTGATGACTACACCGCGCAGAGCGTGGCACCAAGGAGAACGATTATGACGACGTTTACGATTGTCCCGGCTTACTTCGCCGGCGTGGCGAGAAAGACCTTGGCCCCCTCCGCGCGGCACACGTCGACTGCGTGGACGACGTCACCGAACGGCGCCATGCCATCCGCCTGTAGCACGACCGGCCTGTCCCGCCGCGCGTGCTGTTTCAGTTCCGCATCCGAGGCTTGGCCGTTACCGGCTTTCAGGGTCACGGGCTGCGGCGCATCGGGTGCCGGCGGCGGGAGCAGCACCTCGAGTCCCATCGGCGGCGCGTACGAGGCGTTCGTCGCATCGTGCTGGGAGGTCAGCAGGATGGCAGCATTGACCCCGGCAGTCCGTAGCGCATCCAGCACCTCCACAACGGTTGAATACGGCGCACGGGCGTCCCCCTTGAGGTAGACCTGCTTGCCGGGGTGCCCTGTGAGCAGCGCCTTCACTTTTCCGGCCAACTGTGCGGGCGTCACCGTGGTGACCTCCAGGAATACGGTGCCGCGAAAGGTCACGGCCACTACCAGGGAGTCCGCCAGGTCCGCATCCGGCATCGCTACCGCATTCGTCGTGACTGGCATCTGTACGCTCACGCCTTTGCGCAAGGCCGGAGTCTGGGCGGCGATCGCTGCCGCAAGCAGCGCGCCAACACTGAAGCGAACCATTCGGCTCATCGGAGGCCCCGTTATCAGTGTAGAACCAGCACACGAGCTATCCCCGCCGTATCGGTCTCCTTCGACCGAATCACGACGCGTCCGGGAACAATCCCCCGCCGAGGATCCGAAAAAGTAGCTTCCGTCGCGCGCGACTCGCTCGAAATCGTGCTCGCGGCGTGGATGAGAGCCCGATCAGCGCCGCGCGGGTCCTCCGCTCGCGCCCGGGAGCTTGGCGGACGCGCCGTGAGCGCCGGGACGCGCGCGCCCGGCCCCGACTGCGGATTCGGCGCGTTATCACGTCGACAGGCGTCCCCTAGGCCTCGAAACGGTACATCGCCTGCTCAATCGTCACGCCGCGGACTTCAATGCGCTTCAGATCGGTAGTCCCGACGCCCAATTGTTCCGCAAGGAGCATCGTGTTGTCGCAGTTCCGGAACGGCGCCGTCCCTCGCATTGCGACCGGGTTGTAACCCATCACTGCGGTCGCCACGGCGTCGGTACACACCGGATTCCACCCGGCCAGCAGCACGCCCGGCTTCACCGAGCGCACGCCGCGGATCCAGGGACCTTCGCCACCGGCCATCGATTCCACGCCATCGATAATCGCCAGATGAATCGGCCGCGCCGCCACCACGTCCGCCACGATGCGCGACACGCGATATCCCGCTTCGCTGCTCACTCCCGGGTGCAACTCCGGCGGCGCGATCTTCGCCGGTTGGCGCCGGCCCAGATGGCCTACCGCCTCGCGCCCCTGCCTGGCTCCCTCGTTCGGCTCATCTACCCCGGCGTCGCCGCCATAGATCGAGCACGGCAAATTGCCGAAGCAATTCTTGATCGACAGCGTCACCCCGCAATCCGCGTGGTTCTTAAGCTTCGCCATGCTGACGAAAACGTCGGTCTCGTCATACGCACGGTTGAGCACGTACTCCGGATACATGTGCGCGGTGCCCGGCACCTTGAAGCGCGCGTAGCTCTTGCTTTTTCCTAAACCGTTGGTGTTTTCGAACTCCACGCCGCTCGCCGCGGCCCCGAGCGCGTGCACGTCCCACTCGGCCGCCTGCATCCCGTCTTCCAACGCCGCGGACGCTATCCCGGCGCTCTCCACGATGCGGATGCGCTTTGCTCCCGCGCGCCCCATTAGGTACGCTGTCGCCCCGATCACCTTCGGGTGAACCCAGTGGGTCAGCGCAGGCGCCACGCCACCCAGGCGATTCCGCGGCCCTCCCGTCAAGTTCAGCTTGATGGTGACGGTCTTGTTGCGCACGAGCCTTTCCAGTCCGCCCAACTGCGCGAACATGGCCGTCAACTTGGCCGTGACGTCCTCATCGTACGAGGCGCATGGGACGATGGAAACCGGCGCGGCGGGCGCCGGCGGAGTGTCGGCGTTCAGCAGCGGCGCGGAAGCAATCAGGGAAAGCCATTCCCGGCGGGTCATGCGATTTCTCCCTTCCGAGTGTCTAACTCACTTTACCTCATTCTTCGGCTACGGGGAGTTCATGACGTAGCGCACCACGTTGGGCGACTAAATGACCACGTATTCGGCCATCGCTCCGACTTTCGGTTCGCGCAAAACGCCAGTACTGACTATCCAATGGCAGTCGGCGCCCATTAACGAAAAGTGGCATGATCTGCAAGGCTACCGAGGGCTACGCTTTCATCAGTGGATGACAGGGAGGAAGTCACCACTCTTGATCCATTTGCAAGACCCCTCAACCAACCCCGGACCCAGGGGCGGTCTTCCTCCACCGCCCTTGGTGTCCGCCTCGTTACCCCCTTGCACGATCGACGGTGCTCCTCGCCGCCGGGCGCGTCTGCGCGCGGACGAAAGGCGTCGCCACGCTCTCGGTCCCTGACGCCGTGCTTGCGCCCAGCCAGCGAGCGCGGGCGCCGGCGAAGAGCACGAGCGGCGCCGCGCGGCTCGACCCACGCGCATGGGAGTCGGGCGAGCGCGCCGTGACCGAGGGGCCGCGCGCGCGCCGGCATTCGATTCGACGTCAGCCGGATGGGCGCGGACACGCTGCCTTTCGTACGCGGCACCGTGAGAGTCCGAAGGGGAATCGCTCCCAGGCTCGGCTTGTTCTAGGCCTGGGTTCCAGTCGGCTTGGCCCCCGAAAAGCTGTCTACGGCCGAGGCTTCATCCTCAAACGCCTCGAAGACCGTGTACAGCTTGGTGAGCTTCAGAAGATCATGCACACGCTTGGCGAGGTGCAACAGCTTTATCTCGCCTCCGGCTGTGGTAACGGTCGTGTGCGCGGCGATCAGTTCACCCAGACCCGAGCTGTCCATGTAGGAAACGTCGGCCATGTCCAAAACGATCCGCCGGGAACCGCTCGCCACCAGTTCTCGAATCTTCGTGCGCAGGGCGCTGGTGCCTTCGCCCATTGTTAGCTTTCCGCTGGCGACGACGACAATCACCTCACCCTTCTGATGGGTTGTCAGTTTCACGCTCATTGATTGATTCTCCTTCCCCTGCTGTCTTCTCACTTCGGAGCGGGCCGCAGGTGCTTCAATACTCGCACATCCGCGCTCTGCTCGAAGGCGACGCCGAGGCACCGAGTCGCGCCCGCGGGCGGCGACGCGCGGCGGAGCCGCAGATCGCGCCTTGGCCAAGGCCAATTATCTTCAGAATGAACCGAGTCGGAAAGGTGGTGTAGTATGCCGAAGCGGTGTCGCAGCAGGTGCGGATGAACCGGCGCGGCGCTGAGGATTTAGTATTCTACAGAGCCGGCAGAGATTCTTGCCGCCACCCGGCATTCTCATCGGATCTCGGCCGGCTGCGTGGCCGTGCTGTACGGCCCGTTCTGATCACCCTCCACCACCACCGTTCGCAGGCGGTAGCTGCCTGCGGGCGCCTCCAGACTCAGGTTGGCATCGAACCCCGTCGCCAGGATCCGCTTATAGGTGGCTTCTTTGATGGCAAACTCCATCGCCCCTTCCATACCTTTGACGAAAGCCCCCTGGGCATCCAGCAGAACCGCGATTATGTGGAAACTCTGAGACCGCACGCCTTCCTTATCGTGGAATTGCACTTTGCCGATATTCACGTGAAAGGTCAACTGTGCCATCGGGTGGCCCTCGGGCGACTTTCCGGGACTTACGGCGACCGTCACCGGCGCCTCTTCCAACAAGCTGGCAGTGAACACCTCCTTATCCATGCGGCGTTCCGCGGGCGGCTTCTGTTCGCCCGGCTTTTCGGCAACAGCCATGTAGCCCCTGCGCGCCTGGACGGTGGTGTGTTGCGCCGCCTTCAGGCTGACCTTCAGGCGGTGATACTTGGAGTCCAGCGCTTCCGGCGCAAAGCCGAGCAGGTAACTGACCTCGGGCTGCATGCCCAGATCCTTGAACCCGCGGTCGAGATCGTTGCTGTTGTGGAAGAACAGGCCGCCGGTGCTGTCCGCCAGGTTCCCCATGGCTGAGTTCAGGTCCTCTTTCGGTTGAGCGGCCAGCGACTGCTGGTAGGTCACCGACCGGGCCGTCGAGCCCATCCCCAGTTCGGGCGCGTCGATGGTGTAGAGGCCTTTGGCGTCGAGTGAGTTGATCACCACGTTGCCGCGCAGGGCCTTTTCCACGATCTGGTCCTGGTCGAATTCGAGGCCGCCGGACAAGAAACCTGAAGAGGCCAAAAGCATCACCCGCGTGCCTTTCAGCCGCGACATGGAATCGACGATGTTCTCCAAAGTCACCAGGGTGATGCGCGATTGCTCCCGCACCTGATCCCAAACTGCGTGGGCCATTCTCTGGACCGCTTCTACCGCCTGGTCACAGGATGTGGTGCCGTTTTTGTGACGTACCATGACCGGCGGAGGGGGAGGACAAACCCCCTTCTGGCAATTGGTGAGTTCCTCGGCTTTAATGTCTATAGTGGTTAGATTGTTATTGTTGGCGATCTGGTAGGCATCGTATTCCGTAAGCAGCGGGCAGCCTTCGGACCGCGTTTTGTGCTCCCGCGAGCTGACCTTGTCGATAGCGTCGGCGATCTTATCGGTATCCGCGGTGAAGGGCAGGGCCACGCCACTCGAAACGGTGAGAACGCCGACGCGGTCGTTGGCCGCTATGCCGGCGGTGAGGAACCGCTTGGCGGCTGCCTTGGCATGGGTCAGGTCTCCCCAGGGCATGTCGACATCGTCGAAGACCATTGCCACCCAGCGCGGCTGGGGCTCGTGCGGTGGCGCCAGAGTTGGAACAGCGTCACGAGCGTCCGGAGCGCGTTCCGGCGCGGTCCCGGCCGGCGTAAAGCTCTGCACGGAAAATGCCGTAATCTCACGCCGCTTGCCTTCATCGCGAATTTCGAAATCCGATTTCCTCAGGCCCTTGACCGAATGCCCCTGGCTGTCCCGCACCACCACTCCAATGTCCACCAGGCGCGCCTCCGCCTTTAGCGTGATCGCTGGCTTCGGGTAATACGGAAAGGCAGCCAGACGGACCTCCTGCGGATCCACGCTCTGCGCCGCGACGAGCGCGGCACCTGCCAGCAGCGGCACCGCCAGCATCCGCCGGCAGTTTGGGTGATCCATGGTGTTTACCTTCCTGCCAGGCCGGTGAAAGACCCTTACCTGGCACGCCGGGGTATGGCCGCGGCCAATTCACACCAATATTACAAGGCGGTTTGCAAGGGCACATCCGACTTAAGGCGGGTGCCAGCCGCTCTGCGGCGCGACGCGCGCGCGGGCGGCGCCGCCACGTCCACTCCAGGCAACTCCAGGTCCCTACCTCAATATCAGACCACACCCTCCCTGAGCATTGCAAAAAGACTATCAACGCCGCCCATCCACGTCAAGTCAGTGTGCGGCCGTGAAGATACTCTCTCCGCACTCTGGCCCGCGAGTTTGATATGCTCGTCCCGAAAGAGGTAACTTGATCCGCCTCCCTTTGCTGGCAGCGACCTGCTGGTTGTTGGCACCGTGGCTGCACGCGATATCTCTATCCGGCACAGTGAAAGACCCGAGCGGTGCGGTGGTTTCCGGCGCGTCCATTTCGCTCCAGCAGATCCCGCGCGGCGCACAGTTCCAGACCACCACGGATGCCCTGGGCCGCTTCCGGTTCAAGAAAGCTGCAGCCGGATCTTATAACCTGCAAGTGATCAAGGACGGCTTCGAACCTTCGAAACAAACGGTCACCATCGCCGACAAACCCGTCGACCTCAGTCTTTCCCTGAAGCTGAAGGTTCTCACCGAAACCGTGCAGGTCTCCGGTAAACGCTCTCCGCTGGCCAATTCCGACCCGAATTACATTGCGTTGCGCGGCGGCAAGCTCAGCAAGGTGTATCGCGTGAACAACCTGGTGCTCGCCCGCGATGCCGGCACCTTTACGTTTCGCTCGGGGTCGTTCAGTTTTCTGCCGCCGGTGCTGGGCCAGGTGGTCACCGCCGTTTTCGTAGGAGACGGCAATTTCCGTTTGCAGCCGTCTTCCGGAATCGCGATCAAGCACCTCCGTTGAATCGCGGCGATGGACTCGGTGGACGAAGACTTCACCGCCATGCTGGTCTACTTCAGCGACTCCACCTTCGACGAAATCGAACAGCACTCCGAGTTGGCCGACGAAGCACCGGACCGGCATGAGGAGGCTTTCAAACGCGTCAGGAACATCTTGGAACGGCGGCGGGAACCGGGCACGTTAGTGGCGCTCACTCCTCTCGAACGGCTCCTCAACTACGAGGACATCGCCAACTACGAAGCCGAAATCCTGGCTGAATTGTACAATCCGTCGCAGCGCGGATCGTTCCGGGCTTTCCTGCATGGCCGGAAGCATTCCGATCTGCGATTCCTGTTGAACCCGGGCGGAGCCATGCCCATGCTGGCGGCTCCGGAAGAAACCGCGCTGCTCAATTTCGATCCCAACAGTGAGACCGATGGCATCTGGTATCTCTCGCACATGGCCAGCGAACTGCAATCTGGCCGGGCCAGTTCGAGTGAAGACAAGCGGCTGATCGCTGCGGAGCACTACCAGATCCAGGTAATCGTCGGGCTGCAAAACGCGCTCGGCGATCAGCCGGATCTGGGGGTCACCTGCGATCTGCGCTTTCGAGCTCTCGACGACGGTATACGCATGGTGAAGTTCGACCTGTTTCCGGACCTGCAAGTATCGCGCGTCGCCTGGAATGGCAAGGATATCCCGTTCATTCAGGAGAGCCGCAAACATGATGGATCTTTCTATCTGCAGATGCCTGAGCCGCTGCTCAAAGGACATACTTACCAGGTGACCTTCGAGTATTCCGGCGGGGAGATTCTCCAAAGCAAGTTTGGGTGGGCCGTTCCGATCCCTCCGCGGCGCGTCTGGTACCCCACACCGGCCGGTCCGGCCAGTCGCGCCACCTACGACATTACTTTCCATATTCCGCACGGGATGACTATTGTCAGCGTGGGGAATCAGATCAAGCAGACTCGCAACGGCGCCTCTGACGTCTCCGAATGGTCCAGCGACGTTCCCATTAGTCAGGCCGTCTTCCGCTACATTGACGGGGTTTACAGCAAGACTTCCACCGACGAAACCACCCATATGGAACTGTCGGCGTACGTAGGCGGCGGTGGCCGTGTGTTTATGCCGGAATCCGTGCATGATATCCTCATCGATACCAGCAACTCCATGCGCGTCTACAACGACTGGTTCGGGGCGCCGGCTTACAAACATGTATCAGTGGTAGTGGGCCCAGGCACCGACTCGCTGCCCGGCCTGGTCTACGCCTGGCCTTTCATCACCGCCGGATATAGTTCGCTGGTGGCCCAGTCAATGGTCATTTCCGGCGGCAACTCCTCGGGCCCGCCGCCCAGGATCAAGACGTTCCTGGACGAGGCATTTTCGCGCGAGCTTTCGCGCCAATGGTGGGGGAACACGGTGGGCTCCGTCAGTTTTCACGATGCGTGGCTTTCCAGCGGCTTCGCCAATTTCTCCACCAGCCTCTACGATCTGGCCGCGTATATGAAGCCCGACGAGTTCCGTGACCACTGGGTCAGGGCACGCGAGTTTCTGCTGGCTCCCAATCGCTTCGGCGTCAGACCCAACGATGCCGGCCCGGTCTGGATGGGCGTACTCAACGACACCTTCCGGACACCCGCCGCCGGCAACCTGCTCAGCATGCTGAAGGGTGGTTATATCGTGCACATGCTGCGCTCTATGATGTGGGACGCCAAAACGGGCGACGCCAGTTTTCGATCCATGATGCAGGATTACGTGAAGCATTTCACTAATCAGGCCGTATCCACCGAAGATTTCAAATGGCTGGTGGAGAAACATATGAAGCCAGACATGGACCTGGACGGCAACCATCGCATGGACTGGTTTTTCGGAGACTGGGTCTACGGCACCGACGTGCCCAGCTACCGCTTCGAGTATTCCCTCGCTGCGGAGAACGGCGGCAAACGGGTGCTGACCGGAAAACTGACTCAAAGTGGCGTCTCCCAGGGTTTCAAAATGCTGGTTCCCGTCTTCGCTGAATTTGCCACTGAGAAGGTTCGCATCTGCCCTGTGGCGATCCGCGGCAATACGACAGCGGACTTCAAGATCGCGCTCCCCGAAGCGCCTAAGCGCGTCCTGCTGAATCTCAACCACGACGTGCTGGCGGATAAAGAGGAAGTGAAGCTGGTCAAGTAAACTATCGCCGCCGGTTAACCCTATGGGCCAGCCCAGCGTTACCATTCCGCCCCTGACGCGGCTCCTCCCCATGCTGCTCGCCGACTTGCGATATGCTGCCCGCACCCTGCGAAGACCCCCGTCTTCGCCACCGCTACCGTACTGACCATGGCACTGACCATCGGCGCCAACACGAGCGGCGCCGCCCACGCCACACTCGCCGCGCGCACGGGAGTCGGGCGGGCGCGGCGTGACCGACGGGCGCTTGCGAGAGTGCGCCACGTCGTTGCTCCCTGGAGCTACAATGAGCGTGTGAACCCGCGTGTAGCCAGCGCGTTGGTGGCATTCGCGCTGGCTGTGGGGGCTTTGATCGCGCAGGCCCCCCAGGCAGCCGTTTCGGCCGTCCGGAAAATGGATGCGATCGCCATCGACTATCCGGCGCCAGGATCGATCTTCCCGCCCGAGTTTCCCCCGCCGGAGTTTCTCTGGCGCGACCCGGGTAAGGGCGCGGCATTCTGGAGCATAGAAGTTACCTTCTCCGATGGAGCGGCGGCCATCCACACAACGTCTCGCGGCGAGAGAATGACTCTCGGTCCGGTTGACCCCCGCTGTGTCGCGCCCACCAATGCGCCACCGGCACTCACGTCTGCCCAGGCCGACGCCCGCACCTGGAGACCGGGTCCGGCGATCTGGAACTCGATCAAGCGCCATTCGGTTACGGCGCCGTCAACCATTGCCATCAGCGGCTATACCGATGCCGGCATGCGGGAACTGATATCACGAGGCACGGTAGACATCCAGACCTCCGCGGACCCGGTAGGCGCTCCAATCTTTTACCGGGACGTGCCGCTCATGCCTTCGGAGACGGAAACCGGGGTCATCAAGCCGCTGGCGCCTGGCGCCGTTCCGTTGATCGCCTGGCGATTGCGCGATGTCGGCGATACCGGCAGCCGGCTTCTGATGGAGGGGCTGCACAGTTGCGCCAACTGCCACTCTTTTTCGAGCGACGGCAAGACCATGGGGATGGACGTCGATGGGCCGCGAAACGACAAAGGCCTGTACGCCGTGACTGCAATCAGACCCCGGACCCGGATCCGCAACCAGGATGTGATCGCGTGGAGTAATTTCCAAGGCAAACTCGGAAGCCCGCTGCGGGTGGGATTCATGTCGCAGGTATCGCCGGATGGCCGCTACGTCGTCACCACCATCAACGATCCGGGCGATCCGCAATCGGAATACCAGCGCCGCAAGAATCCAACGGATTTGATTTTCAATTACTACGTAGCGAATTTCAAGGACTACCGTTTCCTGCAAGTCTTCTATCCGACCAGGGGAATGCTGGCTTGGTACAGCCGCGAAACGGGACGCTTGCAGCCGCTTCCCGGGGCGGACGATCCGCGATACGTAAACACCGGCGCCACCTGGAGTCCTGACGGCCAATATCTGGTTTTTTGCCGCGCGGAAGCGCGAGACGCGTACGCAGCCGGCGGAAAGATTGCCTTGTTCGCCAACGATCCCAATGAGACGCAGATCCGCTATGACTTATACCGGATCGCGTTCCACGGCGGAAAAGGCGGTACTGCCGAGCCGGTCGCCGGAGCATCGCGGAACGGCATGAGCAACAGCTTTCCCAAGGTGTCTCCTGACGGTAAATGGATTGTCTACGTACAGGCGCGCAACGGGCAGTTGATGCGCCCCGACAGCCAACTTTATATCGTGCCCGCGGCTGGGGGTGAAGCGCGCCGCATGCACTGCAATACTTCCTCCATGAATTCCTGGCACAGCTTCTCTCCGAATGGGCGCTGGCTGGTGTTTTCCTCCAAGGCTCGCTCTCCCTACACGCAGATGTACCTGACCCATCTGGATGAAAACGGCAACGACGGCCCGGCGATTCTGATTGAGAATGCGACGGCGTCGAATCGGGCGGTGAACCTTCCCGAATTCGTCAACATTCCACGCGGTGGGCTGCTGAGTATGGAAGCTCCGGCGGCCGAATTCTACCGCATCGTCGATGTCGCTTCCGGCCTGATGACCCGCGGGGAATTTGCGGCCGCCGCCGCCGAGTGGAGGAAGGCGCTGGCGCTCCAGCCCGAAGACGCTTCCGCGCACTACAATCTGGGGCTCTCGCTATTTCAATCGGGCCAGACCAATCCGGCGATCGAACAGTACGAGCGGGCGTTGCAACTCAGTCCCGACTATCCCGAGGCGCACAACAATCTGGGTGGCGCGCTCAGCTCGCTCGGCAGGCTGGACGAAGCCATTGTGCAGTACCAGAAGGCCGTCGATCTCGATGCGACCCGCACCAGCGCGCGAACCAATCTCGCGACCCTGTTGCTGCGCAAGGGGCGCGCCCCGGAATCGATTCCTCACTTCGAAGCGGCCCTTCAACTCGACCCTGAGAACGCCGAGACCCACAGCTCGCTGGGGATGGCGTTGGCCATGGTGGGGCAGGGGGATCAGGCGCTGGTGCATCTTGAGAGGGCGGTGACTCTCAAGCCCGACTCATCTGAATACCAGTCGAACTTAGGGCGAGTTCTCGCCGCGGCTTCGCGTTTCGGCGAGGCCATTCCGCATTTCGAGAAGGCGGTTCAATCGTCGGCCGGCAAAGATCCCACCGCGCTCGACCTGTTGGCCACGGCCTACGCGGCGATGGGGCGGTTTGCCGAGGCTGCCGAGACGCTCCGCCGCGATCCGGAACTCGCCAAAGCGCTGCGCGACCGGCTGGCTTACTACCAGTCCAGGCGCTGATCAATTCGCGCTGGCCGGCGCCAGGATCATCGCGCCCCAAGGCTTTAATGAGACGGTGGCCTTTCCTTTGTGCGCCGTCACCGCGGGCTTGGCGCCGGCGGCTGCCTGGATTTGCGGCCGCGCATCCGGAGTCTTGGCGGCATTCCGCACCACCGCCTCGGCCGGATCGAGCCAGTCGATCATCGCGTAATCCCCATCGGGCGGTCCGATGGTTAAATCGACGGATTGCGCGGTGTCGCTCTTGTTGACCACGACATAAATGTGAGCATCCCCAAGGTCGCGGCTGTATGCCAGGAGATTGCGCGCATCGTCGGCAAGCAGCGTGTGGGCGAATCCAGTTTGAAGAGCCGCAAACCGGTGGTGGATCGCGATCAGCCGCACGTAACGATCGAATAACTCCTGATTGAATGTCACTTCGGGGTCGTCGTACGGCGCGAGATCTTTCCAGATCATCGGCTGCCGGTCGTCTGGGTCGGTAGCGCCCCACATTCCCACTTCGTCGCCGTAATAGACCATAGGAGCGCCAACATACGTCATCTGTACGGCGACCGACTGCTCCATGCGCTGCCATTCCAGTTCCGTGGGTTTGGAGATGTTGTACGGGCGCCGTCCTCCACGCCCCGTTGGGTTAGGATCCTCTGGAGCCGGGTGATCGGCGTTGACGAATCGCGAGGCCCAGCGGTCGGTGTCATGGCTGTCCAACAGGTTCATCTGGTCAAGCGAAACCTGAAAGGGATAAATGATATTGAACTGCCGCAGGCGTTCGGCAAAAACGGTCGCCGTGATGGGCTTCTGCGATCCTCCAATGAAGAACGCCTGTACGGCGTTGGCAAACGGGTACTGCATGGTGGCATCCCACGCATCGCCGCCCAGATAGCTGGTGGCGGGAGTCCAGATTTCGCCCGCGATATACGCATCGGGTTTCACGGATTTGACGAATTTGCGATACATCACCCAAAAAACGCGCGGCACGTTCTGCGCGTAATCCAAGCGAAAACCGTCGACGCCGCGGGATGGATCGCCGTCAGGAGCGAGCCACCGCTTGGTGATGTTCAAGACGAAATCGCGCGGACCCGGAGCGAGTCCTGTGACCGGGTCTTTTTTCAATTCCGGCATGTTCCCACCGGCTCGGCCGCCGAAACTGATCCAGGTGACGGGGTCCCAGTTGCTGATGTTGAACCAGTCTGCGTACTTCGAATTGCGGCCGTTTTGCCGTACGTCGAGGAACGGACCGAACTGCGAACCGGCGTGATTGAAGACGCCGTCGAGGACGACCCTGAAGCCCTGGCGATGCGCTTCGGCTACAAAATCCAACATGAGCTTGTCGGATTTCGACCATTTCCACGTTGCGGGATCCTCGGTTTCGCCGGTCAGTTCCGCCAGGTCGCCGGCATAGCCGAAATTATCGTCCACATGGCGGTAATCCGTAGTGTCGTACTTGTGCAGACTGGGCGACTTGAAAACCGGATTGAGATAGAGGCACGTAACCCCGAGGCTGCGCAGATAGGGGAGCTCTTCGCGGATGCCCTGAATGTCGCCGCCATACCGACGATTGTTTACGTTGTTGCCGCGCCCGCCCGCGGCGGCCGGGGCGCCGGGATTGGGAGCACTCCACTGCATCTTCCACGGCACGGTGTTCGGCGGGTCGTTCGACTTATCGCCATTGCGAAAGCGCTCCGGGAAAATCTGATACCAGATAGCGCCCTGCGCCCACTCTGGCGTCTCGAATGCCGGCTGCATCTTGCCCTGCCACGCATTCCGCCGCGCCTCCGCAATCTGGGTGAGATACTTGCCGCCGGCGTAGTATCCGGTCGTCGCGCCGTTCTTCAACTCAAAAAAGTACGCCAGATTCGGGGTCCTGCTGAGCACGACGCCGGCAAAGTAATCGATTCCCATGCGCGTATCGACCAGGTAAAGATCGTCGCGCCGCCAGTTCGCGCCGGCCAGGGAGTATACTGCGGCTCCGGTGAGATTGCGCGACTGGGCGCCCAACGCAATGCGGAGTTCCTTCGCGGAGATGGGATCGAAATAACGGATGTTTCCCTGTACGTGGTGCAAGCCTTCGACTGCGATTTGCCCCGGCTTAGGCTTCGGCAGATCTCGCCCGTCCGGCCCAACTACCACCGCAGAATTATGTCCCCGGATACCGTTCGATTCCTCCAGGTCCGCCTCACTGTGCTGCTCGCTGTCGTCCACCCAAGCGCCGTCCACAAAATAGCGGTACGAGTGCGGGCCCTCGGCCAGTTTCACGTCGGCCACAAAGTGTCCGGCGCCGTCCGGTTTCAAGGGGAATTCAGTCTCCGACCAGTTATTGAATTCGCCTCCAACCGCGACCTTCTGAGGTTGCGTGCCCGCCGGCGGATCGAATTCAAAGTGGTGCATGTAGAACCCGGGGTCTTTGGTCGCTGCATCGACTGATGAGTCCGCGGCCGCGATGAGCCCAGCCATGCCGCAGCCGATGGCCAGCGCGATCGCCAACAGAATTCTCGGTTGTGACAAGCGGTTGTTCCGTGAGTTCATTCCACTTCACCTCAAACTAAACGGGGTCCGGCGCTGCGCCGGACCCCGTGGTATCTAACTGCCCGTTCCTAAAACAGGAAACGTGCCACGATCAGGCCGGTACGCGGCCGTGCGGCCCTGCGGATCCCGCACCGCCGCGTCAATCTCCACGGGGCGCGTATCTGTGGTCATCCGGTAGGCCGTCCGAGGACGATAAGGCGTCGTGGTCGCGCGGATCTCGCCCGACTCCGGCGCCTGCTGTGCCACCGCCAGAACGGCTAGCGCGGCGCCCAGAAATGCAAACGGCCACAAACGTACGCGCGCCCAGGAGCTTATTTCATGCGCGTTCATCTGCGGCCTTCCAGAATCTGTTCTAGGGATTCAATTTTGAGCATCTCGGTAGGACTCAGTATACATCCCGCCAAAACACGCCCGCGCGTGCTCACCGCAGAGTTGTCACCGCAGAGTCTTAGGCGCTTCCCTCTTACGATGACCCTCGACCCTGGAATCCCAGCGAAGTCGAGCGGCAGGCGGACACCAGGTGCGGAGAAGACGTCACGGCACGGGAGGCTCAATCGGGTCCCCTGGGCCTGGCTCAGAATGGAGGTGCCGGTTCCACGGTGTAAACAGCACGGCCAGGAAATGCGCGCGGCCGCCGCTCCGGGAGACGCTGCCAGTGCCGCGCGGCAGCGAAAGCGTTCCTCCCAGTGGAAAACGTGCGTCAGACCGGAAACGCGGCATCGGCTGAGAGCCGGTTCGATGAAAATAAATGCCCTCAAAGCAATCCTTTGGTTTCCGGTCTTGGTCGGCTATGATTGGTAAACGGCCTTTCATCCGCGCCTGCCAAGGCCAGACCCAGGGAGAGCATGAAGAAAATGACGAAGCAGAAGATCGTGATGGCCGCTCTGGCACTGGTCGTGCTCGGTGCGGGAGTCGTCGTAAGCCTGCACAAGAGCCGGACCTCCTCCACCCAACAGGACCAGATCGCGGCGCTCCGGCAACTGCGCGACAGTGGCGTGCTTACGACGCAAGAATACGATTCCAAAGTGCAGACGCTCCAGGCAAGTGCCCCAGCGGCCCCCGCGGTTGCGCCCACCGCTCCCGCCGCCAGCACTGGCCAGGAGGAGAAGATCGCCAGTCTCCAGGAGTTGCGCGACAGCGGCGTTATTACCGCGCAGGAATACGACGCTAAAGTCCAGGCGCTCCAGGCCGGCGCTCCCGCAGCCTCGGCTCCTGTAGCCTCGGCTGCCGCGCCCCCGGCCCCCGCTGACTCCACACCACCCGCGTCCGCGGCTGCGCCGTCGACGAACATTGCCCCAGCCGACCCCAAGGTGCGAAACGGCTTCATCCATGACCCCGTTCTCAATATGGACGCCTACGAAGTTTTCTTCCCCGGCAAGTGGCACATGGTGGGCGCGGTCATGCAGGGCTCGACGTGCATTCCCGCACCGTTTGCCGTCTTCCGCGTTTCCAGCCCGGACGGTTTAACGGTATGGGAACGACTGCCGCGGATGGATTGGGTCTGGGGCAATGACCCCAACGTCCCTAAGGACACGGGCGATTGCCTGCCCATCAAGGAGGCCATGAGCGCCAAGGACTTCCTGAAATACATTTCCGCCACTATGAAAGTGGAATACCTCGGGGAACAAGCGGTCCCCCAGGATCAAATCGACGCGGCCAACAAGGAACTGGAGCGCCTCCACGGCCCTTTGGTCAAGCAGTACACTGCCGCCGGCATGCGGCCGCCCACCGAGACTGTGCAAGTGGCTAGAGCCACGGTGCGCTACAAGAACGGGAGTTTCACCATGAAAGGCCTGCTCGCCGTTACCCTCAATTGCTCAGCCTGGATTACACAAATCAACCCGCGGACGCAAGGGCAGAAGAACTCCTGCCATGCCGAGGTCCACTATGAGCACGCTCCGGAAGCCCAATACGATGCCGCCGTGGCCCTGCTGGATCCCCGTTACACCGGCGCCGTAGAACTCGCCCCCTTCACCAACGCCTGGATCGCGGGGAATAACCGGCAGTCCCAGGCCATCCTGGCTCAGATCCGCGCCCGAGGGGCCCAGTACGCGGCGCAAAGCCAGGCCAGCGCCGACCAGTTCGCCCACAGCCAGGCCGTGCGCCAGCACATGCACGAGGAATTTCTATCCACCATGCAGCGCGGCACCACCATGTCCATGAACCGCTCGGCGCAAATCGCCAACTCCAACCACACCATCACGTCGGATTGGGTGGACTATTCGCTCGACCGCCAGACCGTCCGCGACCCGAATACCGGCCAGTTCACCAAGGTTTCCAGCTCCAACAGTTATACCTGGCTCGATAGCTCAGGCAAGGTCAGTTACCAGACCAACGACGTGAACGCCAATCCCAATGGATCGTTGCAGGGCAACTGGACCCGCCAGCAAGTGGTCCACGGCGACGGCACCGACAAGTAGAGGAACTCCGGCAGTTCCATGCCGAGCCATGGCCAAAGGGATGATTGCATGCGTTGCGAGCGAGATTCGTCGTGAAATCGGCGCCTTTGATCGCGGCTCGGTGGGCGCCGCGAGCCGGTAGGGATACGGATATTCTCCACTGGCTGATACAGTCTCGCTGAACGCCGGTATCGGCGGCGCGGACCGGAGGCGCTGGTACAGTCCGCGCCACTGGTGCAGGGCAAGATGCCGGCCCAGGGCACGTACGTGCGGACACCTTGGTTACCAGGCCCTGGCGATCCCGTTCCCACCCCCGAGCCGGGAACATCAGGCCTTTGCGGCCACTCTCCCCGCCTTAACGTACTTTATAATCCGTTTTCTGAGGCGACCCCATACTTTCAAAACGCTATTTCAATCGTTCCGTGCGCGGCGGAATGCGATTCCGAGGGTCACAAGGCCGAGCGCGATGAGTGAAGCGGAGCCGGGCTCGGGAGTGATGAAGGCAAAGGCATCGTCGGCGACGATCTGCTGGCCGGCGGCGGTGGGGTGAAGCTGATCCCAGAATAAGTAGCTGCCCGGATTGGCGCAGGGCGTGCCGCCAGCGTAGTTCACCTCACCGGTCAGACAGGGTTGTGTGACGTTGGTGAAGCCGGAGGCCGCGGGATTGGCGACGATTCCGTCGAGCAGGGAGTACGTATCGAGAACGGACAGGTCCAGAGTGCTGTCGGAGGCGGCGATCGAGGTGAGCGAGCTCACGAGCGCATTGTCGAAAGCCGCCGAGAGTGCAGAAGCGCCGGCCACAGCGCCGGGACCGCCAGCTATTGCCGCGGGTGTTTTCCCGAGATCAGGAACTGTAAGGACGAGGACGTCCATTGCGCCGTCGCCGGCGAGGGTGGTGACGGCACTATCGATATTGCCGACGATGGCGGCGAGGTTGTTGGGGCCGCCTTCGAGGATGGCGTTGATGTCATTGGAGCCGATCCACATGGTGTAGAGGCCGTTGGGATTGGCGACCGGGTTGGCGGCCTGGAAGGCGGCGAGTTGCGAGGTGAGATCGCCGGGGTTGGCGTTCCCGGAGAGGGCTCCGCCGAAGGCGTAGTCGGTGCCGCCGGAGAGGCTGGCCGTGACGGCTGGAAGGCCGAGCATACTGGCAAGGTCCTGCACCCAGACGTTGCCGTTGGTGAAGCGGCCGCCGGAGTAGGGCGAGGCTGGTTCGGTGCCGCCATCGGCGATAAAGACGTTGCCGGCGTCGGAGAGGCTGTCGCCGAAAGCGTAGATGGCGTTGATTGTGCCTGCGTGGGCGGGCGGTGCGAGAGCGGCGATGGAAAGAGCGAAGAGGGTGAGGCGGAGGCGCATGATTAATTCAGTCTACATCATGCGGGAGTCATTGCAATGCTCCCGTGAGGCTTCTCTTCCATTGGGCCGCTCCTGGCAGACTGGTCGATTCCAGGACTCGCCACCCTTAGGCAGTGACGATGCCAAATTGGCACTGTCCCTAACGCTCACCCCGTGAGAGCATTCCGGACGAAAACAGGTTTTCGGAGAATGGACCGGCGCAGGCTGCCAACAAAGGAGTTTGGGCATGTTCCTCAAGGTTCTATCCAGGTGGCAAACCGAAATGGATCAGTCTATCAGAGGCGACCAATCGGCCAGATGGTTAGGGCTGCTGCCGGACCAGCTCGAGCTTGGTCCAGTTGCCGTTGAGGTTGCCGTTGGGGTTGAAGTTGGGGTCGCCGGTCATCACGTATTCGTTGGTCCCGTTCAGCCAGGCGTGATCGTATTGGTTGCTGAGCTCGAAAGTTGCGCCGGTGGATGGATCGCGGAAGGTTTGGACCCCGCGGATGATCTGGTCCTGGCCGAAGGCGGCGCGGTTCGCGCCGGCCATGGAATTCGCCGTGACGCCGTTGATGGTGTCGGC
>JBEKQS010000002.1:0-71362 GCA_049519475.1 Bryobacteraceae bacterium
ACCCGCACCGGCGGAAGCAGGTATCCCAGTTCGCTCGCCAGTTGCCGCCGGATGGTCGAAATCCGCCGCAGCAGCGCCGAATCCTGCGCGCCTTCCACCAGCCCCACCAGTCCCAGCCCCACTTCGATGGCCAGCGGTTCCACGCGCAGCAGCGTCTCCACGTTGTCTTTGGCCGAGGCCGGCTTCTGCTCCGGCGGCGCGGTCTTTTCCCTAACCTCTTTCTGCCGCATCCGCCAGCCGGCCGCGCTCGCGCCCGTTCCCAGCAGCAGGAACGGCAGCTTCGGCATCCCGGGCAGCAACATGATCGTCAGCAGCACACCCCCCGCCAGCATCAGCGGCCGCGAGTTGTTGAAGATCTGTTTCTGGAATTCGGCGCCCAGCCGCGCGTCGGAACTGGCGCGCGTGACAATCAAGCCTCCCGAAATGGAAATCATCAGCGCCGGAATCACCGTCACCAGGCCGTCGCCGATCGTCAACACGGTGTAGGTTTCGAGCGCCTTGCTGAAATCCATGCCGTGCTGCAGCACCCCGATCAGGAACCCCGCCACGATGTTGATGCCGGTGATCAGGATGCTGGCCACCGCGTCGCGCTGCGTGAAGCGCGAGGCCCCGTCCATGGCGCCGTAAAACTCGGCCTCGGTCGCCAGTTGCTTGCGCCGCCGCTTGGCTTCGGCTTCGTCGATCAGCCCGCCGTTCAGGTCCGAGTCGATGGACATCTGCTTGCCCGGTAAGGCGTCCAGGGTGAAGCGCGCGGTGACCTCCGAAATGCGCACCGCGCCGTGATTGATCACCACGTACTGGATCGCGATCAGGACCAGGAAAATCACCGCCCCGATGATGTAATTGCCGCCCACTACGAAGCTGCCGAATGCGCCGATCACCTTACCGGCGGCCGTGGTTCCGGTGTTTCCGTTCAGCAGGATCAACCGCGAAGACGAGATGTTCAGCGCCAGCCGGAATAACGTCAGCAACAGCAGCGTGGTCGGGAACGAGGTGAATTCGACCGGCCGCACCAGGTACAGCGAGACCATCATGACGGTGATCGACATCAGCAGATCGGTGACGATCAGCAGGTCCAGCACGAAGCCGGGCAGCGGTGTGATCAGCGCGATCACGATCCCCAGCACCGCCAGCGGCACCGCCAGCTGGCGGAACTCTTCGAGCGCCAGCCCGCGCACCCAGCCGGGAGATCTTCCCGCCGCCGGCAACCCGGCCGCCGCCGCCATGGTTCTTGCGGGTGTCATGTGGCTAGCACCGTTCCAACCTGTCCGGACTAAACGGTGCGAGCCGTGCCGTGAGGCTTTGCCGGAGATGACACGTGCCGCGGCTCCGCACCATGTGGGTGTAGTGCATAGGCGAAAATAGTCGCAACCGGACTAGCTGGGGAGCCTCCCGTTCATGAGTTTGAAAATGTACGCCAGGATCTCCGCCACCGCGCGGTACAGATGCGGCGGGATCTCCTGCCCCACTTCCACCGACTGGTACAGCGCCTGCGCCAGAGGCGGATTCTCGATGATCGGCACCTGGTGCTCCACGGCCTTCTGGCGGATCCGCAGCGCCAGATAGTTCTTGCCCTTGGCCACCACCACCGGCGCCGCCATGCTCTCCACCTGGTAGCGGAGGGCCACCGCAAAGTGCGTGGGATTCACCACCACCGCCGTGGCTTTGGGAACCTCTTTCATCATCTGGCGCCGCAACCGCTCGCGCTGCAGCCGGCGAATCCGCGCCCGCATTTGCGGATTGCCTTCCAGGTCCTTCATCTCTTCCTTGATGTCCTGCTTGCTCATGCGCAGGTCTTGCTTGTAGCGGTGCATCTGCCGGACCAGGTCCACCGCGCCAAAGACCAGGAACAGGCCGGCCGCTTTCCAGAACAGTTCGATCAGAGAGCCGCCGATGAACCGCGAGCCGTTCTCCGCGCTCCCGAGCGGCAGCGCGAGGATCTCCTCCAGCTTGTGGCGCGCCATGGCATAGACCGCCCACAGGAAGAGCGGCAGCAGAATCACCGCCTGCAACAGCGACGGCAGGTTCTGCCGCGGCAGCTCGCGCAGCTTGGAAAGCGGATTCAGCCGCGCCGGGTCCGGCGCCAGCTTCTTCAGGCTGAACCCGAAACGCGTGGTGATCAGCCGGAACGCGAGCGTGGCCAATGCCACCGCCATGCCGCCCAGCACCAGTGGCAGAAAGTGCTGCCAGAAGAGCCGCCAGGCGATGTGCGTCAGGTCGGCCACCCCCCACCCGCCAGCGAAGGCGCGCGCGAACAGCCAGCGCGTGGTCGCGCGGAATTGCGCCCACCAGTACCCTCCCCCGACACCCACGAGGCCCAGGAACACCATGAACTGCAGCGCTCCAACGAATTCCCGGGCGGAGGGAAACTGGCCTTCTTCCCGCGCCTTTTCCAGGCGCCGCTGGGTCGGTTGCTCGGTCTTCGAGAATCGGTCCGCCATCCCGCCTCATATCCCCAACATCCGCCGCGCCGCCGACCAGGCCTCGCCGCTCGACTGCCTCAGGATGCGCGGGAACAGCAACATCACCCAGCTCAACACCACCAGAGCCGTCAGCATTTTCGCCGGGAACGCCAGCAAGAGCAGTTGCAGTTGCTGGTTCAGCCGGCCGAGCAGGGCCAGAGCGAAATCCACCAGCACCAGCAGCGCCACCACCGGCAGCGCCAGGCGCACACCGACGGAAAACATGCCGGAGGCCAGCCGGATCAGACCCTCCGCCGCCGGCACGCCAAAAACGTAGGTCCCGGCCGGAATCCGGTCGAGGCTCTGCGCGAACAGGCGCAGGATTTCGCGGTCGAGCCCCAGCGCGAAAAAAAGCATTCCCGCCGCCAGTTGCGCGAACACCAGCAGCACGCCGGAATCGGCCTCCGTGTTCGGATCGATGGTCTGGGCGTATGCATAACCGGCTTGCAGCCCCAGCACCTGCGCCGCCAGCGTGAAGGCTTCGAGCACAATCGCCACCGTCACGCCGATCGCAATCCCCACCACCGCCTCCGACGCCGCCCATCCGGCCAGCTTCATGGCCGTCACCTGGCCGGCTTCGACCACCGGCCAGCGCGCCCGAAGCGCCAGCGCGAATCCCAATGCCAGCGCCGCGCGCACCGGTTCCGGCGCGCCCTTTACCCCCGGTAGCGGCACGAAGGTGAGCGCTCCCGCCACCCGCGCCAGCACCAGCAGGAAGCCGTACAGCGTGCCTGCCGAAAGCACCAGCTCAGTGGGCATACCGGCCCAGATCCCCCAGCAGCGCCGCGGTGTAGGCGCAGATCTTCTGCAGCATCCACGGCATCATGAGCAGCAGTCCCAGCAGAAACGCCATCAGCCGCGGGATGGTGCTGAAAGCGCTGTCCTGCATCGAGGTCGCGATCTGCACTAGGCTGACCGCGATACCGGCGAAGAATCCAATCGCCAGCAGCGGCGCCGCCAGCCAGAACGTCGTCATGAGACATTCGCGGATGATCTGGACAACCGCTTCCGGGGTCATGAGTAGAAACTCTTCATCAGCGAACCGACCACCAGGTTCCACCCGTCCACCAGGACGAACAGCATGATCTTGAACGGCGCCGAGATCATTACCGGAGGCAGTTGCACCATCCCCACCGAGAGCGTCACCGATGCCACCACCAGGTCGATCACCAGAAACGGCAGGAACAGCACCGCGCCGATCTGGAAGCCGGTCTTCAATTCGGAGAGAATGTAGGCCGGGATCAGGACTTTGAGATCGAGATCCGCCGGCGTGTGCGGCGCCGGCTCACGCGCGATTTCGAGGAACAACCGGATGTCCTTCTCCCGCGCGAACCGCACCAGAAACGTGCGCAACGGCTTGGAAGCCGCGTCCATGGCCTGCTGGGCGTTCATTTTGCCGGCTTCCATCGGCTCCCAGCCCCGGTGGTACATGTCGGCCGCCACCGGCTGCATGATCACGATCGTCAGAAACAGGGCCAGGCCGAGCAGCACCTGATTGGAGGGCGCGGACTGCGTTCCCAGCGCTTGCCGCAGAAAGTGCAGCACAACGGTGATGCGTAGGAACGGCGTCATGGCCATCACGGCGGCTGGCAGGAGCGTGAGCAGCGTCAGCAGAATCACCACCTGCATGGGCACGCTCAATCCAGAAGAGTCTTTTCCGGCCGATATGCCGAGAAGGGAGAGGGGTTCGGCCGCCGCCCTCGCCAACGGCGCCGCCGCCGCCACCACCGCCATTACGCGAACCAGTCTCACCGCCCCGCCTCTCGCGGGCCGTCAATTTCCCGGTTCGAGAAGCTCTCGACCAGCGCACACCCGGCCGGCGACGCCGCCACCAGCATTGTCCGATGGCCCAACCGCACCAGATGCAGCGTGTGTTGCGGCCCCAGCGGCAACCGCTCGAGACACTCCATTCTTCGTCCCGCTGCTTTTCTCGGCGGCAAAATCCCGGCGATGCCGCGCCGCCGCAACCACCACAGCGTGGCGGCCAGCAGCCCGAGCACCAACCCCACCGCCCCCATCTGTCCGATCCAGTCCATAGCGATCCGTCCTCAGTTTTCCCGGAAGTCGGTGATCCGCACCCCCAGCTGATTTTCGATCACCACCACTTCGCCCCAGCCGCACAGCATGCCGCCGATGTAGATGTCGATGTTTTCCCCGGCCGAGCGCGCCGTCTCGATCACGCTGCCCTCTTCCAGGCGCAGCACCTCGCGGGTGGTCATCACCCGCCGGTCGAGTTCGACTTCGATCTCCACCGGGACATCTCCCAGTAGCGCTATTTCTTCCTGAGGATTCATCGGCGGATCATCGAATTACATTAGGCTGTGATCAAGTTGATCGTGTCCTGGCTCAATTGATCGGCCGTGGTCACCACCTTGCCGTTGGCTTCATACGCCCGCTGGTAGACAATCAGGTTCGTAAATTCCGTCGCGATGTCCACCGTGGACGCTTCCACCGAGCCGCCCTGTATGGTTCCGCGGCCCCCCGTTCCCGGCGTGCCGATGGATGGCGTGGCGGTCAGCTCGCTGAGCTGGAAGTTGTTGCCGCCCGTGGCGACCAGCGTATTCGGGTTGCGGATCGAAGCCAGCGCCA
This sequence comes from Bryobacteraceae bacterium, assembly GCA_049519475.1. GTDB lineage: Bacteria > Acidobacteriota > Terriglobia > Bryobacterales > Bryobacteraceae > PALSA-129. The sequence continues at coordinate 5,052 of JBEKQS010000002.1, forward strand.
CCTGGCCCATCGTCGCCTGTGTGCCGTCCGAATACTGCGCCACGATCAACCCGCCGTTGGCCACGCCCACGTTCACCAGTTCCGCCGCCGCCGCGCCGTTCTGCGAACTCGCCGACGAGGCCGACGCCTGCCCGAACTGCGTGATCCTCCCCGATCCGTCGCTGTTGTACGGATTCCAGGAGATGGTTTGGCCCGAAGCCGCTCCATCCGCCAGATCCGGCAGCGTGAACGTGATCGGGGATCCATCGGGTGGCGTGAGATTCCCGTTCGCGTCGAAGGTCATGGGAGTGCTCGGGATGATCGTCGACGCGGTCGGATCCGTCAGATCCGCCCCCGGAATCGACACCGAGTAATTCCATGTATTAGCCCCCGTCTTTTCAAAGCTGAGCGTCAGCACGTGCGAGGTCCCCAGGCTGTCGTAGACGGTCATCGGCACCGAATAATCCGACGTCGCGTCGGCCGTCGCCGCCGAATTCAGGTTCATGTCGACCGTGAACGATGACGTGGCCGTCGGGGCTTTCAGCGATCCCACCGGCACCACGATGTTGCCGATCGGGCCATTGGTATCCACCTGCCCCGTCGTCGGATCGATGGCGGTCCAGCCCTGTACCGTGTCGCCGGTGTCGGTTAGCAGGTTGCCGGTCTTATCCGTCTCGAAGTTGCCGGCGCGCGTGTAGTACTGATTCCCGGAGGAGTCTTGGACGATGAAGAAGCCCTCTCCCTGAATCGCCGCATCCAGCACTCCGCTGGTCGACTGGATCGCGCCCTGCGAGAACTCCCGGACCGTGATCGGCGTCCCGGTCCCGAATCCCACCTGCGTGGTTCCCAAGCCGGCGCCCAGCGACTCCGTCACCAGATCCTGGAAACAGATCTCGCTCGTTTTGAACCCGGTCGTGTCCATGTTCGCCAGGTTGTTGCCCACCACGTCGATGGCGGTGGAAGTGGCGTCGAGAGCCGATAGTGCTGTTGAAAACGATGTAAACATAAGATTCTCCCGTTAGATTGGTGAAGCCTTAGCTGCCGCTCTTGCTGGTGGTGGTGGTCTGGCCGGCCACCAGTTGATCCAGATCCTGGCGGATGGCCGTAATGTCCTCGCCGGAGGTGACGGATTGCTGCAGTTGCTGCATCTGCGCCAACTGCGTCACGAACGTCGTGCTGTCGGCCGGATCGGTCGGGTCTTGATTCTGGAGTTGCGCCACCAGAAGCTGCAGAAACATGTCCTGGGTTTGACTCGCGGTCGTCGAGGTCGAACTGCCCGTGGAACCGGAACTCTGGCCGCTGGATGCATCGTTGCGTGACAATGCCAGCGGTAGGATCGTAGTCATACTGATTTGCCTCCTGGCGCCGCGGTGGCGGCGCTGTCTATTGAATGGATGAGAAAAGCCATGCGAAATCCTTCCGTGCGTCTGACGATGGAGTATCGTTCTCCTGAGCCTTGGGTTTGGGTTGCGGCTGCGGGTCGCGCTGCCGCTGGCCGCCGTTCTGTCCCGGCTGGCGCTCGGAGTTCTGCGACGCCGCCCCGGGCGCCGCTTCGGCGGCGAGCTGGCGCTCGGCCGTGCCCGCCGGATGCCAGGTCTCGGCGCGGAATCCGGTCTGTTCCAGCTTGGTGGCGAGCGCCGGCAGATCTTCGCGCAGGTCTCCGGCCAGCCCGGTGTCGGGAGTGCGAACCTCGACGTGCATATCGCCCGCGCGCTCCGAAACCCGCACTTCCACCCGCTGGTTTCCCTGGCCCGCTACTTCCAACTTGATATCGTGCGCGGCCGCTGGCTTGGGTGCCTCGGGAGCGGCCGCCGGTTCGGATGCCGCCGCCGGCGGGGTAGCCGGAGCGCTTTCCCGCGGCTTCGCGTCGCTTGCCGCCAGCGGCTGAGGCGTGTCCGTCGGACGGGCCGTTACCGCCGGCTCGGGCGCCGCAGCGGCGGAGACTTCCGGTTTGCGAACCGGCTCCCGGACGATATCCGGCTGCCTGGTCGAAGCGGCCGAAGCATCGTGCGAATTCTCCTGCCCGCCCAGCGCCGTCTCGCCGGCCGCTGCGGCGGTATCCGAAACCGGCGCCGCTTCGACCGTCTCGCCCACTCCATTCGCGGGTTCACCACTGGGCGCTTCCGGCTCCGCCTCCACCGGGCGGAGCCGCGCGGTGAAGGCCACCACCATCGGTCGCGCCGCGCTGGTCTCGATGGCGTCGTCTGGTAGTTCCGAGGCTGCCGGCGCGGAGTTGGCGGCCGGTTGCCCGGCGGCAGCCGCTTCCCGAGCCCCTCCACCTTGAGCCGTCCTCGCATCCGGTTGGCTCACTGCCGCTGTCTGCCCCGTCACCGCCGGCGTCGCGAGTGGTTGGCCGCCCACGGTCCCAGCGCTCGTCGCCTCGTTCTTCCCGGTCGCGCCTGGGGCGGCCGATTGCGCCTCACTCCTGGGACCAGGTGGCCTGCCTGCTTTGAGCGCCGGTTTTACGGCTGGCTGCCCGGCAGCCGGCAACGCGGCGGCGAGTTGCGTCGGTGATGGGACCATCGATGCGGCGGAGAGAGCCTGCAAGCTATCGGAGTTGCCTGCCACCGACTCCTGCTCTGCGGCGGCCGGCTTGCGATCTTGCGTACCGCCCGCTGCCGGTCGGGCGCTGGCCGCCTGCTGGAGCTTTGCCTCCGCGCCCGCCGGCGCCGCGTTTCGGACCCACTGAGACTCCGCCGCAGTCCCGCCCGCCGTCTCCCGCTCTGCCGCGGCCGCCCCCGCGGCGGGCTTCGAATCCGGCGCACCGTTCTTCATCGCCTGCGCTGCCGCCTGAGGCAACTCCGCGCGATCCTCCGGGGCATCCGGCCAGGGACTCATTGGTGTCGGCAGGGCCACCGGCAGTGCGGCGCCCGATTGCGGAGTCGCCTTCGCTGCGGGCGTCGCCGCATCGCCGGACGCCTCCGGTGTCGCCGCTTGTCCGGCATTCGGGCTATTGTTCGCGTGGGCCCCATCCCCGGTGTCGGCAGCGCCGTCAGCCGGTTTCGCCGGATGGCTCACCAGCGGAGCGGTTGTCGATGCCGCCATCCAGAAGGCCACCCGCGGCGCGTCCTCTTTGTTGACCGCCGGAGCGTCTTTTCTGATCGCCGGGGCGTTGCCGGTTTCCACCAGGCTCTGCAGCAGCGCAGTAAACTGCGCCCGCGGTTTTGCGGACGGCGTGGCGGCCTGTCCCTCCGGTCCAGCCGCTGTCGCGCCGCCCGCTTCCTTGCGCCACGGGCCGGAAGACCCGTCGAGCGGGTTGCCCACGAGAGCCAACGCCGGCGTCTGGCCGGCGGCAGGAAATGCTTGTGGAGCGAGAGGCTGCACGCCGTCTCCAGTGCAGATCGGCGTCCAAACGGCGCGTGCACATTCTTCAACCGGTTACCGCACCCGAGCGCGGCATGGAATTGCCATGCGGCCTCTTTGCGGCAAGAAACTGTCGCGCCGCAACACTTCCCTGCCCCTGCTCATCGGCCGCCATCCGCGCGTTTTGAGAGATTTGCATCTTTTCCTCTCCTTGGCCCCTGGCTTGCACTCTGCTCCCCGCTATGGATCCCTTGACCGCCATCGCGGCCAGCGGCCTTCGGGCCCGCATGGAGTCACTCGACCTGCTGGCCAACAATGCCGCCAACTCCTCCACCAGCGGATACAAGGCCGACCGCGAGTTCTACAGCCTCTACACCGCCCCTGAAGCTCAGGATGCCGGCTCCTCCACCACCATGCCGCTCGTCGAGAGCCCCTGGATCGACCTTGCCCAGGGCACCCTCCGTCCCACCGGAAACGCACTCGACCTGGCCCTCTCCGGCCAAGGCTTCTTCAGCGTCGATGGCCCCAACGGGACGCTCTATACGCGCAATGGAAACTTCCGCCTGGACACCACGGGCAAACTCGTTACCGCCGATGGCTACCCCGTACGGGGAGCCGCCGGCGCCATGACTCTGCAGGCTTCGCTCCCCGTTGAAATCTCCAACGACGGCTCCGTTCAGCAAGGCGGCCAGACCGTCGGGCAGCTCTCGGTGGCCGATTTTCCCGGCGCGGCCGGCCTGCTCAAGCAAGGTTCCAATTATTTCCGCGCCGTCGATCCGAAGTTGACGCCCGCGGCGGCCACCGGCGCTTCCGTCGAGCAGGGCAAGCTCGAAGATTCCAACGCCGGCTCCGCCCAGGCGGCTATTAGCGTTGTAGGCGTCATGCGCCAGTTCGAAATGCTGCAAAAAGCCGCCCAAATCGGCAACGACATGGGCAAACAGGCGATCGAGCAGGTCGCCCGGGTAGGTTCCTGACAGGAGATCCGATGACCAGAGCACTCTACAGCGCCGCCAGTGGCATGAAGGCGCAGGAAACCAACATCGATAATATCGCCAACAATCTGGCCAATGCCAACACCGTGGGCTACAAGATGCGCCGCGCCCAGTTTCAGGACTTGATGTACCAGAGCGTGTTGCAGCCCGGCACGGCTTCCGGCCAGCAGACCATCGTGCCGGCCGGCCTGCAGCTCGGCCTCGGCACGCGCGCCACTTCGAACGAAATCATCTTCAGCCAGGGAGCCTTCACCCAAACCAGCAATCCGCTGGACCTGGTGATTCAGGGCAACGGCTTTTTCCAGGTGCAACAGCCCACCGGCAACCTTGCTTATACCCGCGCCGGTGAATTCCAGCTCGATAAGAACGGCAACATCGTCGACGCCAACGGCAACGCCATCCAGCCGCAAATTACCATTCCGCCGGACGCCCAGGCCATCACCATCGCCTCCGACGGCACGGTCTCCTATACGCTCCCCAACCAGATCGCCGCCCAGCAGGCCGGGCAGATCCAGCTCGCCAACTTCCAGAATCCCGCCGGGCTCAACAGCCTCGGCAACGGCCTCTACCTGCCCACCGACGCCTCCGGCGACCCCACCGTCGGTGTGCCCGGCAGCGCCGAAGGCATGGGCTCGCTGTTGCAGGGATACACCGAACAGTCCAACGTTTCCATCGTCGATGAGTTCATCAACCTGATCCAGGCGCAGCGCAGCTACGAAGCCAATTCCAAAGTGGTTTCCGCCGCCAACGACATGTATCAGCAGGTCAACAATCTCCAGCGATGATCCCGCTCGCTCCATTAGCCGTCTCCGCCTGCCTGGCCGTCAGTCCCGGCTCGGATCACATCCTGATCCGCGACCTGGCCGGCGCCTTTCCGGGCCTCGAATCGGCCGCGCCCGATCTCGCGGTCGCGCTGGCTCCGGCGCCCGGCGTCGAGCGCGTGTTCCGGCTGCCGGAGCTGCGCCGCCTGGCCGCGCGCTTCCGCCTGCCGATGGCGCCCGCCTCCGAAGTCTGTGTCGCCCGCCCGGTCTCGCCGCCCGATCCCGCCCTGTTTCTGGCCGCCATGCGGAAGGAACTGCCGCAAGCCGCCATCGAAATTGAGGACTACAGCCGCCAGCCGGTTCCCGCGGGCGAACTGGCCTTTCCCGCTTCCTGTCTGCGCCGCGCCCCTCGGGAGACTCTCTGGATCGGCTACATCCGCTACGCCGGCAACCGGCGCTTCACCGTCTGGGCCCGTGTCAAGCTCTCCATCCCGGTCGAGCGTGTGGTCGCCGCCGCCGATCTCGCCCCCAACCGGCCCATCGACGCGGCCCAACTGCGCCTCGAAACTCGGGAAGAGTCTTTTTCCGAGGGCGCTTCTCCGGCGTCCATCGGCGAGGTGGCCGGCAAGTGGCCGCGGGCTGCCATTCGCGCCGGCTCTTCCATCCGCGCCGCCGAGCTCCAGGTTCCTCCCGACGTGGTTCGCGGAGAGACCGTACACGTCGCCGTGCGCGACGGCGGCGCGCTGATTTCACTCGAAGCGCGCGCCGAAGCGTCCGGCTCGCGCGGCGATATGATCCCGGTTTCCAACCCCGCTTCCCACCGGCGTTTCCGGGCGCGCGTCGAAGGCAAGGGCCGCGTTTCGGTGGACAGTTCGCTCCCCAAGGTGAATCCATGAAACGGTTCCGCATTCTGGCAGTTTCGCTCGCGCTCGCCCTGTGCGCCCACGCCGCGCTCGCGGCGGCGAAAAAGAAAGGCACGGCCGCTCCCAACCCGGCCGCGCCGCTCGATCGTTACGTGGCGGAGGCCGAAGCCCGCCGCTCCGCGGCATCGGCCTCGACCACGCCCGGCGCCATCTGGCTGGCCGGCTCGCGTCTGGCCGACGCCGCCCGCGACGTGCGCGCCAGCCAGGTGGACGACGTGCTCACCGTGGTAGTCGCCGAGGCAGCTTCCGCCGTCAGCACCGGCAATACCAAAACGCAGCGCGCTTCCAGCACCCAGAACAGCATCGCCGCCCTGGGGGGCATCACCAAAGCCACCGGCGCGCTGGCCAATCTCGCAAACATTGCCGGCAACACCCAACTCAACGGCCAGGGAACCACCAGCCGCACCACCACCCTGACCACCACGCTCACCGCCCGCGTCACTCACGTGCTGCCCAACGGCGGTCTCGAGGTAGAGGCCACCAAGGATATTCAAATCAATTCCGAACGCCAGATCATCACCGTGCGCGGGGTGGTCCGCCCCGCCGACATCGATCCCACCAACAGCGTCCAGTCGAACCGGCTCGGCGAACTGGAAGTCCGCGTCAACGGCAAGGGCGTGGTGAATGACGCCATCAAGCGTCCCTTCATCCTCTACCGCCTGTTGCTCGGGCTGCTGCCTTTCTGAAGATGAGACCATCCTTCCTGGCTCTCTCCATCGCCTGCTTGCTTCTGGCCTCCTCGCTCGCAGGGGCGCGTTTGAAGGACCTCGTCGATATCGAGGGCGTCCGGGAAAACCAGTTGGTCGGTTACGGCCTGGTGGTCGGCCTGGCCGGCAAAGGGGACACCCAGCAGACCGTCTTCTCCAATCAGAGCCTCACCAATCTCCTGGAGCGTATGGGCGTGGCGGTTTCTCCGACGGCCATCCGCGTGAAGAACACCGCCGCCGTCATGGTCATCGCCACGCTTCCGGCCTTTGCCCAGCCCGGCCAGCGCATCGACACCACCGTGGCGGCCATTGGAGACGCCGCCACCCTGCAGGGCGGCATCCTGATTTTGACCTCCCTGCGCGGCGCCGATGGCCAGGTCTACGCGGTTGCGCAGGGTCCGGTGGTGACCGGCGGGTTCGTTGCCGGCCGCGGCGGCGCCAGCCAGACCGTCAACCATCCCACCGTGGGACGCGCGCCCAACGGCGCCACCGTCGAGCGGCCGGCTCCTTCGGTCGCCCCCAAATCCACCGTGCGTCTGCAATTGCGCCAATCCGACTTCACCACTTCGACCCGAATCGTCGCGGCCATCAACCAGAAGTTCGCGGCCAAGGACGCTCCCGCCGCGCACGCCGAAAATTCCGGCCTGGTGAGCGTGTCGATTCCGGCCCTCTTCGCGTCCCGCACCACCGAATTCCTCTCCGAACTCGAGAATCTCACCGTGGAAGCCGACCGTCCCACCCGCGTCGTCATCAATGAGCGCACCGGCACCATCGTCCTGGGTAAGGACGTGCGCGTCGCCCCGGTGGCCATTCTGCACGGCAATCTCAACGTGGAAATCCAAACCAGCCTGGAGGTGTCGCAGCCCGCCCCGCTCTCGCAGGGCTCTACCGAGGTGGTGCCGCAAACCACCGTCGGCGCCAAGGAGGAAAAGGCCCGCAGCATCGTGCTGAAGCAAGGCGCCACGGTCGAAGAACTCTGCCGCGCGCTGGCCGCCATCGGTTCCACACCGCGCGACATCATCGCCATCCTGCAGAGCCTGCGCTCCGCCGGCGCGCTCGAAGCCGAAATCGAGGTCATCTGATGAGCCCCGTCAACCCTGCGAATTCGGTGGGCCAGATGGCAGCCTCGCTGGCGCTCACCCGCACCCCGCCGGCCGAGACCGACAGTCCGGCCAAAATTAAGGATGCCGCCCAACAATTCGAAGCTCTCCTGCTGGCGCAGATTCTCCACTCCGCGCACCAAAGCGGAGGCGGCTGGCTCGGTTCGGGCGGCGATTCCGCCAGCGATAGCCTCGGCGATTACGCCGAACAGCAGTTGGCCGCCGTCATGGCCAAAAACGGTGGTCTGGGCCTCGCCAAGATGATCGCCCAAGGACTCGAACGCAAGAGCGAGTAGAGAAGACAGAAGTCAGAAGTCAGAAGTCAGAAGTCAGAATGGTGGAGCGCGCTTCGCGCGGATTCTGCGCTACTTTTCCTTACGGCGCAACCACAGGAGTTGAGCGCCAGCCCGCATTCTGACTTCTGGCTCCTGACTCCTGACTCCTAAATCCCGTAGGGATTTCAAGGGCGAAGCCCTTGCTCATTCACAAGCTCCATACCGACGACCCGTATGCCGTGGCCGGCTCCACCGGCGGGTTCTGTGCCCAGGGATTCTCGGCCGGCGCCGCCGCCTGCGTTTCCCGCTTCACCCCCTGCCACGCCTCCGCCAGCGTGGCCAGCAACCCCAGCACTTCGGCCAGCGGCTCGTCGGCCTGCTGGAAATTCGCTTCCAGCAGCCTCCGCTGCATGTAATCGTATAGTTGCGCCAGTCGCCCGCTGATCTCGCCGCCGCGTTCATGATCGAGCGCCGCCACCAGTTCCTGCAGAATGCCGAATGCCTTGGTGATCGAACGCGACCGCGCCGCGATCTCTCCCGCCGCCAGATACCGCCGCGCCTCCCGCACTGCCTCGATGGCAGCCTCGTACAGCAGATGTACCAGTTCCAGCGGATCCGCCGAAAGCACCCGGCTTTCCAGGTATGCGTCGTGCGCGTTCTGCCACATTTTCGTTCTCCCCACTCCCTCTCATCGGCAGATCCGGCAGCTTCCTTACGCCTCAGCCCTTGCCCGGATTCAGATTCTCCGCCAGATCCAATACGTATTCCGGCGGAAGCTGCAGAACCACGTCCTTGGTCGCACGATTGACCACTTTGATCACCATGCGCTGCGTCTGCGGGTTTTTCTGAAACACCAGTTCGTTCTCCTGCCCGAACATTTCCGTGTTGTTCAGCGCCTTGACGGCTTGAACCACTTCCCGGTTCTCCGCCGCCTTTTCCACCGGCATGGGCGTAGCTACCGATGGCAAATCCTGCGAAATGCGATTCAGGGCGGTAATATCCATAACGGCTCCTCGGGAGAAAACTCGGACCCGGCCAGGCGTTTCCTCTGCCGCACCCACTTTCTCCGCACCTTCCTTATCGGCCCACCACCCGAAAACTGTAAATCACGAATCCCCCATCCCCGCCGAAGAGTTAGGCAAAAGGATTTTATGCCCAAACCGGTCGCGGTCATCGGAATCGACCCCCGCGAGCTTCGCTGGCTCCGTATGCTCCTCGCCCTGCTCCGGCATCCCGATCCCAGCGTCGCCGAACTTGCCCGCCAGGCCCTCCTCTACCTCACTGAGGCCGCCCACCAGCGCGCCATCGCGCACGCCCAGCCCATCGACCACGCCGGCTAGCGCGCGCTCCCCTCGCCTGTCAATGTGGGTTTTGGAAAAGTCTACTGCCCGATCCGATTGGGATAATAATCCGGCCGCGTAAGCGCTTTATAAGATCCAGGCGGCAGCGTCGGAATCTCTACCTTGATCCTGTGCTTATCTTTATTCGCCGATACCGCATCGAATTCCGGCTGGTACCGCAGAATATACTGCGTCGTGATCTCGCCCTCGAGCGAGCCCACCGCCTTATAAATCGCGGAATTGATGGCGGCCGCATACCCGCCGGTCCCGACATGCAAAGCGTAATTGCCTTCGTCGGACGGCTGCGAAAGAAACCCCGACACCCCGGAATACGGGTTGTCCAGCGGATACCATACCCGCCCGCCCGTCGATGTGGCCAGCTTTTCCAACTGGTCCCGATCCGGATCGTCCATTCCGTACGCCGCCGTGCTCACCCCGTAAATTGTTACCAGCTTCTGCTGCGCCAGTTCGATCACCTGGTCAATCGTATACTCACTGGCGCTGTCGTGCCCGTTCCCGAACACCACGATGATGCGGCGCGGCTGGTACGGCTCGCCCGGAATCAATTGCCGGTCCGTGCATGCCCGCTTGACCGCGTCGAACAACGCCGCTCCCCCGCCCGGCTTCATCCGGTCCACTTGCACCGTCAGCTTGTCGGGATCCCAAGTGGTATTCACCAGCAACTCCGCCGTGGTGGAGAAGGAAATCAGGTAACCTGTGTAGTTCTTGTCGTTCGGCAACAAGCCCCACACCATTTCCTTCACGGCGTCTTTGTAATTCTGCCAGTGAATGGTGCTGTTGTTGCTCATGTCCACCAGGAACCCGATCACCGTGGGCTGGTTTCGGTCGTGGCTGAAAAACTTGATTTTCTGCACCCGGCCCTCGTCCAGGATCCGGAAGTCCTTCTGTTCCAGGTTGTCGATGAAGTTCCCTCTATCATCGGTGACCGTCACCGGCAGGATGACTTCCGTTACCGTCGCCCGGATGGTCGGCAGAGGTGTTTGTTGCGTTTGCGGTGGCGCCGGCGGTTGAGCCGGCGGCTGGCTCTTCTGCCCCTGTTGCGGCGAGCCCGGCATCGATAGCAAAAGCCCTCCGGCACAGACAATCACGGTAGCGCGCAAAATGGTAGTCACGGCGTTGTCCTTATTCTACCGCGATCGGCCGGCCGCCATGCCGCCCGCGGCCGTGCGCGCCCTGCGCCTCTACTTGACCGCTACTACATCCATCGCGAAACCGGCGTCCATCGAGGGCACACCCTCCTCCGGCTCGAGCGAACCCGCCGGCGGCCGCGCGGCGTCGAAGAATTCCCCCCGCACCTTCCGCACCTGCTCCGCGATGCCCGATGACAGCGCATAGTACTGCGCGAACGCCACCCCCCGCGTGGATGCTCCGGCCTGCTCCAGCGATCTCTCCAGCCGCTCGAACGCCAGCCGCGCGTCCTTTTCCGCGAATCCAAACGACACCTGCGAGCCCGTCAGCACCACCTTCGACGCGCCCACCAACGCCACCTGCGATTGTCCCGCCTCTCGCGGCAGGCCTTCCGGGTTCAAAACCGCCAGTGGCGCACCCACCTCCCGGCGCAGTCGCGCCACGGCTTCGCATGCCGCCAGCGCCCTGGCCGGCGCCCGTCGCGTCTGCACGAAGTCCGCCGCCGCGCCCGGAAACTCCGCGGCAACCAGCTTCCGCGTCGCATCCAACCCGTCCAGCGAACTCAGAAAACACGTCACCCGCGCTACATCCGCGGGCTCCGAACCCGCCGCTTTCACCGCCACTCGCAGCGCCCCCAGCGATTTCACCGCCAGTGGCCCCACCGCGTCCAGCGGATTCTCCGACCACGCCGATTGCGCCGAGATCAGCGCCAGCCCATAGCGGCTCATCTCCTTCTTGCCCTCGGCGATTCCCTCCAGCACCACCTGCGCCCCTTCCAGCGGCAACCCTCCCGCCTGCACCAGGCTCAGTACCGGCAACGCCTGCTTTCGCTCCGTGAAGACTTCGCTCACCAGGTCGCGTACCCGCCGCGCATCGCCCGAACCCGCCACAAACGCCCGGATTTTCAGAATCGAATCGCCCTTGGCTTGGTGGATCAGCGCGCTCAGCGCGTCGCGGACCTGCTTCGTCAGCAGGCCTTTGCCCGAGAGCGGCGTCACATGGAACGTGAACTTTCGCGGATCGCCTTCTACCGCCGTGGGAAGGTCCCTGGGCAGTTGTAACGTTTGGGTTTCGTCCTTTTTCTTTTGTGGAAACGCCAGAAGCCCCAGCCCGCACGCTAACGCGGCCAACTTCACCCCTTTTTTCGCGACGCGGCCGCGCTCAAACCGCATAGAATTAGGATTGTAGCAAAGCGACCTCGGATCTCCCGGACCAAACCATGCTTCCGACCGACAGCAAGCCGATGGCATCGTCCCAGGGCAAAGGACTCCGCCGCCGGCGCCGCCGCGGAAAACCGCCGTGGATTTTGCGCTTCTGGTGGCTGATCCCTCTCGTCGCCCTCGCCCTCTCCGCTCCATGGATCTCTTCCTGGTTCGCCAGCCCCCCCGCGTCGCGCCACCCGCCGCTCCCCGGCTACATCACCAGCGCCGATTCGCTCCGCCAGGAATTCCTCCGCTTTCAAGGCAAGCCCCTCGCCGACCCGGCCATCCAACAGGATTTCGACCGCGCCTCCGACCTCATGAACCAGGGCGAGTATTCCTCCTCCGCCGTCCTCCTCGAAACCGTCGCCAAGTCCGCCCCCCTTCCCGTCGTCTATAACAACCTCGGCGTCCTCTACGTCAAACTCAACGATGGCACCGGGGCCGTCGGCGCGTTCCGTGAGGTTCTCGCCCGCGACTTCGAGTATTCCCCAGCCCGTCAGAATCTCACGCGCTTCAAACTCGGCAACTCCGCCGACCCCGTCACCCACGAGGTCGAACCGAACGGCACCAACCGCCTCGCCAACGTCGTCTCCCTCGGCAGGTCCGTCGATGCCGAAATCTCTCCCGACGTCAACGATGTCGATTGCTTCCGCGTCACTTCTCCGCCCGCGCCCCGCGACCTTCTGCTCGTCCAACTCGCCAACCGCTCCCTGACTCTCGCTCCCCGCCTCCGCATCTACGATGCCGACAGCCGTCTCCTGGACTGGTCCGCAGAATCCCAGGAACCCGGAGCGTCTCTCCGCGAAGTCATTTCAGCGCCTCCCAATGCCACGCTCTTTCTCCGCGCCGAAGGACTCATCGATACCGCCGGTGCCTACTCCCTCACCGTCTCTCCCATGAAAGCCTTTGACGCTTTCGAGCCCAACGACGACATCCTCACCGCCACCAGAATTGGCCTCAATCAAACCGTCGAAGCCAATATCATGGACGGCGAAGACACCGATTATTACTCCTTCCGCGGCTCCGAGCGCGGCGCCGTCACCATTGAGATTCAGAACCGCTCCAAGACCCTCATCCCCGCCCTCACCACTTTCACCCCCGAAATGGCCAACAGTGGCTTTGGCCCCAAACTGACCGCTCCCGGCTCCGACCTCCACTTCTCCATGAAAGTCGACTCCGGCAAGACCTACTACATCCAGGTTTGGGCCCAGTCCAAGACCGCCGGCGATTACTCCCTCACCATCAAGTGACGGCGTGAATAGCGTGAAGCACGCGGGTCTTCCGCGCGACCGCCATCGTACTCGCCCATGATGCGCGAACATCTGCGCGCTTGCCGGCGTGATTACCGTGACGCAGGCCGGGAATGTCTCCGCCGTCCGCGCCTATGAACGCTGCGGCTTCGTCGCCGAGCGAATGCAATTCTCGTACCACCACTGGTTTGATGCCGGCCCGATCCGGTAGTGTAGGGACATGGCATTCCGCATCCCGTTCAATGTGCCAGGCCTGGCCGGCGACGAACTGCGTTACGTGGCCGACGCCATCACCCGGGGTCACACCGCCGGCGACGGCGTGTACACCGCCTGGTGCCACGAATTCCTGCAGCGGGAACTCGGCGTGCCGCGCGTCCTGCTCACCACCTCCTGTACTCACGCCCTGGAGATGGCGGCGTTGCTGCTCGGCATCCAGGCCGGCGACGAGGTCATCGTTCCCTCGTTCACCTTTGTCTCCACGGTTAACGCTTTTGTTCTGCGCGGCGCCAAGCCGGTGTTTGCCGATATCCGTCCCGACACCTTGAACCTGAATGAGGAACAACTGGAGCCGCTCATCACGCCGCGCACGCGCGCGATTCTCCCGGTGCACTACGCGGGAGTCGGCTGCGAGATGGATCGCATCCTGGAGATTGCGCGGCGCCACTCCGTCGCCGTGGTGGAAGACAACGCCCACGGCCTGTTCGCGCGCTACCGGGGAAAGCTGCTGGGCACCTTTGGCTGCCTCGCCACACAGAGCTTTCACGAAACCAAAAACATCATCTGCGGCGAGGGCGGCGCTTTGCTCATCAACGATGCCAGGTACATAGAACGCGCCGAGGTCATCCGCGAAAAAGGAACCAACCGCAGCCGCTTCTACCGCGGCCAGGTGGACAAGTATACGTGGGTCGACATCGGATCGAGCTATCTGCCTTCGGAGATTCTCGCGGCATTCCTGCTGGCCCAGTTGCAGCGCCATGAGCGGATTCAAGCCGTGCGCCAGCGCATCTGGGAGCGGTATGACGAGCGCTTGCGCGATTGGGCCGCGAGCAGGGGCGTGGTCTGCCCCAAGGTGCCGCCACACTGCCAGCACGCCTTCCACATGTATTACATCCTGACGCCGTCGCTCGACTGCCGGCAGAAGCTGATCGCGCACTTGAAGGAGCGCAGCATCCTCAGCGTCTTCCACTACCTGCCCTTGCACCTCTCGGATATGGGGAAGCGGTTCGGCGGCCGTGAGGGCCAGTGCCCGGTCACGGAAAGAGTGGCCGATCGCCTCCTGCGGCTGCCGTTCTACAACGGCTTGACCGAAGAGTTGCAGAACGAAGTCATTCAGGCGCTGGAGGATTTTAAGCCATAGTGGGGTAGGCCGGCCTGCGCGGGGCTTCAGTACCGATTACTGGCCCGATTCGCAATATACTCAGAATTGCAACTGACCACATGCCGGACTTGTCGGCAATAGCCACGAACATCGAACTGGGCCCGGAGGGTCTTTGGGTTTCTCCGGCAGTGTCCGCTATTTCGTACCCGGAATCGGCCAATGAAATCTGTTTTGGCGTCGAGGACGCTTCTTTCTGGTTCGCTCACCGCAATCAGTGCATCCTCGCCGCCATCCGAAATCTCCCTCCTCCAGGAGCGTTCTTCGACGTAGGCGGGGGTAACGGCTACGTGGCAAAAGCATTGCAAGACGCCGGCCTCGACGTTGTGCTGGTGGAACCGGGCATCCATGGATCCCGCAATGCGCGGCGGCGCGGTGTTCTCCAGGTGGTGTGCTCCACCTTGCAGGATGCCGGTTTTTGTTCCGGCGTTCTGCCCGGCGTCGGGTTGTTTGACGTGGTCGAACACATAGAAGACGATCGCGCTTTTCTCTCCGATATTCGTTCTTACTTGATCCCCGGTGGCCGCATTTATCTCACCGTGCCCGCGTTCCGGCAGCTTTGGTCCGGCGAGGATAAGGCGGCCGGCCACTGGCATCGCTACACCCTATCGCAGATCTGCGGTCTTCTCGCTGGCAGTGGCTTCCAGGTCGAGTATGCCACCTGTTTTTTTCAGTTTTTGCTGCTGCCCATTTTCTTTTTGCGGGCTTTGCCTTACTCGCTGGGCATTTCTTCAAAGAATCGCGGCCCCCAGGCGGTTCAGCGGGATCACCAGGTTGCCAATCCCGCCCTTCAGCGCGCCATAGGTTGGCTGTGTCGCCGTGAACTCAGGCGCATAAGCTCGCGGCGCCGTATCGGGCTGGGCGCCAGTTGTATGGTGGTCGCAAAGAAGCCGATTCCCGGAGCCTAGAGGCCGATGAGCGGGCATGCGGCGTGCCGATCCACCGCCCTGCTACACTACACAGTCGTATGGCTACCCGCCCTCAGAAGATGACCAATCATCTCCTGTGCCCCAGGCCCTATCCCGAAAAGATCTCCCTCGTTATGCCTATGTACAACGAGGAGGCCATCGTGCCGATTCTGCGCGGGGAATTGGAGCGCTTCACCGCCGGGACGCCCTGCGAAGTGGAAATGGTCCTCGTGAATGATGGGAGTTCGGATCGAACGCTCGAGCAAATAGCCGGTTGGGCGTCTGAAGACTCCCGCGTTAAAGTCATCCATCTGTCGCGCAATTTCGGCCAT
Source organism: Bryobacteraceae bacterium (assembly GCA_049519475.1). GTDB lineage: Bacteria > Acidobacteriota > Terriglobia > Bryobacterales > Bryobacteraceae > PALSA-129. The sequence continues at coordinate 20,648 of JBEKQS010000002.1, forward strand.
CAACTGGCTGCCACCGCCGGCCTGGATTACTCGACCGGCGATGCTATCGTTCTGATCGATGCCGACCTGCAAGACCCCTTGGAAGTGATTCACGAAATGGTCGAGCGTTATCGGGAAGGCTACGACGTTGTCTATGGCCAGCGCGAGGTCCGGCCTGGAGAGCCGCGTCTCAAACTGGTTACCGCCTGGGCCTTTTATCGTGTCATGCGGCTGTTGACACAAGCTCAGTTGCCGGTCGATGCCGGCGATTTTCGTCTCCTCTCCCGCCAATTCCGCGACGGGCTGGCCTCCATGCGCGAAACCCACCGCTTCCTGCGCGGCATGGTCGCCTGGGCCGGGTATCCGCAGATCGCCGTGCGGTACCGGCGGCGCGAGCGCACCGCCGGAGAAACCAAGTACCCACTCCGCAAAATGGCCACGCTCGCCTGGACCGCGGTCACCTCGTTCTCCAGCCTTCCGCTCAAATTCAGTTTCGGCCTGGGCATTGTGTTCGGGTTGTTCGGCCTCGAGGAAGCCGCGCGTGCCCTTCTGGCGCATTTTCTGGGAAAGCAAACCGTGCCGGGATGGATCTCCTTAATGGTCGTGACCAGCCTGATAGGCAGCGCATTATTGATGACCATCAGCGTATTGGGGGAATACGTCGGAAAAATCTACGAGCAGGTAAAAGGGCGGCCTTTGTACCTCGTCGCCCGTACCTTCAACGTGGGAGAACCCGCATGCGGGCATCCACCGGCCCGCTCCGCAGACCAGGCCAAGCCCTCAACGGCGAACGATTCGCCGTAGTTTCCGAATCGCGGCGTCCGGCAATTTTCAAGATCCCGAAGCCGCTTCGTCCACGGCCTGGCGCATTTCCCATGTGGTCACGTAACGCAATTCGTGCCCCAGGCGCCGGCATTCCTGCGGCAATAGCTCGAACAGCCGGTCCAGTCCGCCTTGGAACACCAGGGCCCGGTAGTTTTGCTCCAGCGCCCCGTGCGTGTAGAGCTTGATAAAGACGTTGTTGCCGATTCGCGGGGCCAGTCGCAGCCACTGCCGCACCCGGTAAGCCGTCGGCGGATCCTGGTGTGCGATCTCGCCGGTTTCCATGCGGGGTTTGAGCCGCTCCGACCACCGCAAGCCCAACGGCCCCGTAATCATGAGCAGATCGCCGCTCCCCGGAGCACCCGGCCGGACCGGCACGCCCTTGTCGTATGACCGCGGCCGCAACGGATCGTCGGTCACCCAATAAATCGAATTCACGATGCGCGATTGTGTGGGCGAGGCGCCCGACGGCATCGTAAAATCCGCATAGCACCCCAGGTCGCGCAGCAGCGTGATCTCGTTGTTCAATCCGCACCAGCGGCCGTCCGGCCGGGAATTATCCAGCGCCCAGTTCCCGTGAATGAAACCGAAGACCGTCCGGCCGTGGTGCTTCCGAAGCAGTCCATGGCGCGTGGAAAGCGTCTCGATAAACCCGTTCATCCGGTCGACGAAGTTCTGCTGGCCTTCGCCGTCGTGATGGATGTGCACATCCACGTCGGCGATGCCCTGGCGCGCCATGGCCGCCAGCGTATCCAGGATGCCGGGGCGGTATTCCTCTTGCGGGTAGTAAAAAGTGTACTGCGGCGGCTTGCCCGTGGAGTCGGCGTGCCGCGCCGCAATCTGCGGCCAGCCCTTGCTCCACACCGCCACGTGCCCCAGCGCGACCTCGTCGGACACCTTGCCCCGGTAAGGTTCCCAGTGGTCGGCGATGGCCACCCACACGCGGCTCGGCCCTGGCGCGGCCCAGTTCCGGAGCCGGCTGCGAACGTAACCGGGGAACCACAACTCTGCGTGACGGGGAAGCGGCATGTTGGGGGAAATCTTAGAATAGCACCGGCTATCTGCCGGATGAACCGAATCCCCCCGCGCCGCGCCCGGAAGCCGATAGTTCGGCTTCCACCCACTCGACAACCTCGTATCGCGCCACGATCATCTGTGCGATGCGGTCGCCCGCGCGCACGGTGTAGGCCTCGCGCCCCAGGTTCAGCAGGATGACGCGGATTTCGCCGCGATACCCGGGATCGACGGTGCCTGGTGCGTTCGGCATGGTGATGGCGTGCTTGAGCGCCAACCCGCTGCGCGGCCGCACCTGGGCTTCATAACCGGCCGGGATCTCCACCGCGAGGCCGGTAGGAACCAGCCGCGGCACGCCCGGCTCGAGCGTCACATCTTCCACCGCGTGCAGGTCCATGCCGGCGTCTTCCCCGGGCCCGTGCGCGTAGGATGGCAGTTTCGCCGCCGGATGAATTCTCTGAATTCGCAATTGCATCGTTTCCGCTATGATAGCGTCTTGACTCCCACGAAACGCGTCATCACCGTGGCGCCCATGCCGCCGGAGAAGAGCGCCTACGCCCTGGCCCGCTACAGCCGCTCGCCCGATTCCATTCGCGAGTCGATCGATTGGGTGCGCACCCACGACTCCCAGAAGTTTCTGGAGAGCTTCTACTTTCAGTACGGCCACGCATCCATCGCCGATCTCGGCCACACGGTGATCTGTTTCGAGGGCGTCTCCGAGCTGGCCGCCACCGAAATCGAAGAAGAGCCCCTGTGGGACGGCCAGGCCAAGTCCTCCCGCTACCAGGATTTTTCCACCTCCGGCTTTGTGACCCCGCCCGAGTTCGCGGCCGATGACGCCGCCCGCTACCAGGCCGCCGGCCAGGCGCTGCTGGCCGCCTACACGACGGTCAAGGACCTTGCCTTTGCCTGCCTCTCGGAACGCCTCCCGCGCCCCGCCGACATGAAGCCCGATGCCTACCAGAGGAACTTGGCCGCACGCGCCTTCGACGTGGCCCGCTACCTGCTCTTTTGGGGCGTGCCCACCAACGTCGGCCAGGTGGTCAGCATTCGCACGCTCGAAAAACAGATTCGCCGGCTGAAGGCCTCCGAGTATGCCGAGTTGCGCCAATTGGGCGGGGAAATCGCGCAGGCCTGCGCCGCCGAGCCGGATTGCCGCTGGGATCCGGCGGCTGCCGCCGAACCGCTGGCGCCCACGCTCGCCCGCCACGCCGATGCCGACGAACACGCTGTCCGGTCTCGCGACGATCTCCGCCAATGGGCCGCGCAGAATCTGCCTCCGGCCGCGCACTCATCCGACAATGTCGAGCGCGTCGACCTGTTGCGCCCCGCCCACGTTCCCGCCGATATCGCCGCCACCCTGCTCTACCCCGTCACCGACCGCCCATTCCGCGAGTTGTACGAAATGACCTGCGGCTGGAACGACCGCCGCCGCGCCGAAGTGATCGACGTGGCACTGGGCTCTCGAACCGGTCGCGACGAGATTCTCGGCGGTTTCCGCGGCGGCCTCTATGTCTTCGACATGGTGATTGATGTGGGCGCCTATCGCGATCTCCATCGTCACCGCCGCTGTCAGAAATTCCGCCAGGCCTATTCCGGCCGCCTCGGCTTTGAAACGCCCGCGCTGGTGGCTGACGCCGCCGCCGGCGCGGTTTACCAAGCCGCCATGCAGCAGGCGTTCGAACGAATGGCGGCGCTTCCCGCGCCGGGGGCGCATTATCTGCTGCCCTTTGGGGCTCGCTCCCGTTTCCTCTTCAAAATGGATTTCGCCGAAGCCGAATACATGTCGCGGTTGCGCAGCGGCGTCAAGGGCCACTTCAGCTACCGCGAGATCGCCTGGCGGATGAAACAGAAAATGGAGGAGCTGGAACCTGAACTGGGCCGCCTCATCGATGCCACCCCACCCTGGGTCGAGGATCCTTTGAAACGATAGGCCATCTGTCTTGGTGGGACATGCTTTAGCCGGCTTGCCCGGAACCAGACAGCCGGCACGGCACGCACGAGAAATGCGGGCCAGGCATTGGCCCCACCGGCCGGAACTGTATTTCGCCGCCCCAATCGCCCAACCCTGGCGTTTGAGTTTTTGCCTGCTACCAGCCATAATATAAGCCACGGAGGGTTGCGATGCGTAACCTGTCTTGGCTTCTCGCCGGATTGATCGCCTTGCCGTTTCCGCCAGGCGCGCCTGCCCAGGCCCCCCTCGCCAAGCTCAACCTCGTGATCGTGGAAGGCGACGGCGCCATCAACAATATCCGTCAACGCACTGCGCGTGAGCCGGTCGTCGAAGTGCGGGACGAAAACCACAAACCGGTGGCCGGCGCCCTCATCCTGTTCGAGCTGCCCTCGCGCGGAGCCAGCGGAGAATTCCCCGGCGGCGCGCACTCCCTTTCGGTGACCACGGATGCGCAAGGCCGCGCCGTAGCCCGCGGATTGCAGCCCAATTCCGCCAAAGGCCCATACCAGATCCACGTCACGGCTTCTTACGGCGGCGCGACCTCGAGCGCCGTCATCACACAAACCAATGCCACCGCCGGTCCCGGTACGGCAGCGTCGGCCGGCTCCGGCCGGCTGATCGCGATTCTGGCTGTCGCCGGCGCCGCGGTGGCCGGCGGCATTTACTGGGCCACCCACACTGGGGGCGGTAGTTCCGCCACCAATCCCGCAGCCACCATCGCGGCAGGCGCCGGAACGGTGGGCCCTCCGCATTGAGAACAACATGACCACTCGATTCTTCCGGATTTTCGGTCTCGCCCTGGCTGCGGGCTCGGTGCTCGCTGCGCAACAGGGCTCGCTCTCGGGGCCTGTGGCGGGATTCATTTATGATAGCTCCGGCCGCGCGTTGCGGCCGATTCAAGGAGTCCCCGGCGCATCGCTGATCGGCGATCCCATCAACCTGGGCCTGGATCTCACGGCCGCCTATGTCGCGCCCCGTCAGGATTCGGCATTTATGGTATCTGCCGACGGCGCGCTTCACTTCTTCCGCCTGAATTCCGCCGGCCCCGCGGAAGCCAGCCTGAGCGGCATCAGCTTCACTCCGCAGCGTGTGGTCTTCAGCCCGTCCGGCACGGCCGCGGCCCTCTTTACCCCTGGGAAAGTCCACGTATTCCAAGGCCTGCCCGGCGCTCCTACGCTGGCCGGGGCCGTCACTCTGCCCGCTGCCGCCGGTGCGCAGCTCTCACCAGCCGGCAGCCGCACGCGCCAGCGCACTCCCGCCACGGCCGATTTTGCCATCAGCGATGACGGCGTCTATCTTCTCAACGTCACCGGTAGTTCCGTGCGGCTGCTCAGCGTGAACGGCCAGAATCGCAGTCTGGCCCCGGCTGGCGCCGGCTCCCTGGTGGCGTTCGCCCCCGGCGGCCACGATGCCGCCGTGCTCGATCCCGCCGCGGGTCTCCTGCTCATTCGCGACGCCTCCGGCGCAGCCACCCCGCAGACCATCGCGCCACCGGATGACAGTCTGGTTTCCGCCGTTGGCATCGGCTTTTCGCAGGATGGCGGAAAACTGTACGTGGCCAGTGCCGGCGCGCAGGGAGTTGTGATTTTCGATCTGTCCGCCGGCAGCCGCAGCACGATCGCCTGCGATTGTACCCCGGCCACTCTGGTGCCCATGGGAGGCCTATTCCGCTTGAATGAACTCGGCTCTGCGCCGCTGTGGCTGCTGGACACCGGCACTGCCGGCCCGCGCATCGTTTTCGTGCCGGCGCGAGCCGACTAGCGTTGGGCGTCCGGGCTCGATGTGGTACAGGCTCAGGGTCCCCGCGCCGCCTTCGACCAAGTATTCTCCGTCCGGATTCGTCGACAAGTCGTTGTTCCGGGCGCTCCATTACAGCCTGAACCAGCGCCAGTGGGATGCCGCGGCGGGTCATCTCCCATTCGGCATGGCGGGATAGGCGGAAGTCCACGGGCCGTTGGATTCACCAGTCGCGATTGCGGTTCGAAGATGGGAAAATGTATTTGTTGCGGGTCGCAGTGGCCGAAGAGGAACAGCCGCCTGTGATTATCACGGTTTACCGGACCAACAAGATTGAGAAGTACTGGAGCGCCGAATGAAAGTCGTGTACGACCCCGAAGTGGACTCGCTCAGTGTCCTGCTGAGCAATGCGCCAGTCGCCGAAAGCGATCAGGATAAGCCCGGCGTCATCCTGGACTACGACGCCGGCGGCAACATGGTGAGCTTCGAGATTCTCGATGCTTCGAAGCGCATGGCGAATCCCATGTCCGTCGAGTACGCCGTCACGCCGCCACTACGCCGGCCGGCATGATGCTGCTGGATGCGCAAATTCGCGAGTCCGCCGGCTACACACGCGCGGGGTTATTCTGTCTTCTGACTTCTGTCTTCTGACTCCTGAACATCGACCGTTCTTGTCGATGTTGGCGCCGCAGGCGCCTATCTCAAGTTGAATTTCTTCATCTTGTAGCGCAGCGTATCGCGCGTGATGCGCAGCAACCGCGCCGCCTGCGTCTGGTTGCCGTTGGTTTTTTCGAGCGCCCGCGCCAGCAGGTTGCGTTCGTTGTCTTCGAGCGAAAGCCCATCCGTGGGAAGGTCCGTCCTCGCCGGAACCGGCAAGACCGTGCCGGATTCGGGACGCGAAATCGCAATCGGCAGGCTGGCCGGCGTGATCAGCGCCGACTCCTCCAGGATCATGGCCCGCTCGATGGCGTTGCGCAACTCGCGCACGTTGCCCGGCCAGTCGTGCCCCGTCAGGAGCCTGGCCGCCGCCTCGTTCAACCCTTCGATGTTCCGCTTGAATTTGTGGTTGTAGTGCTCGACGAAAAACTTCGTCAGCGGCACGATGTCCTCGACGCGATCCCTGAGCGGCGGGATGAGAATCTGGATCACGTTGAGCCGGAAATACAGATCCTGCCGGAAAGCCCCTTCCTTCACCGCTTCCCGCAGGTTCTTGTTGGTGGCCGCCACCACCCGCAGATCCAGTTTGATGTCTTTCAAGCCACCCAGCCGCCGGAAAGTCTGCTCCTCCAGCACCCGCAGCAGCTTGGCCTGCAACATCAGCGGGATCTCGCCGATCTCGTCCAGGAACAGCGTGCCCTTGTCGGCCAGTTCGAAAATGCCCCGTTTTTGCGACCGCGCATCCGTGAACGCACCCTTTTCATACCCGAACAGTTCGCTCTCCAGAAGCGAATCGGGAATGGCCGCGCAGTTGATCGCGATGAACGGCTCGGCCTGGCGCACGCTCTGGTAATGCAGCGTCTTGGCGATCAGGTCCTTTCCCGTCCCATTTTCGCCTTCCAGCAGAATCGTGGTGGCTTCGCTGGCCGCCACCCGCCGCACGAAATTCAGTACCTCCCGCATGGGCGGCGATTCGGCGATCACTTCCCGCTTCTGGGGCGCCGCCTCGTCGGTGATGTCTTTGATGGTGGCCACCACTCCGCTGAGGTTGCCGGCATCGTCGAACATCTGCGTAGTGCGCATCACGACCAGCCGTTCCATGCCGTTGGCGGTGTGCAACCGCACCGTGGAATGAGGCGCGGCGGGTGCCTGGTTCAGCCCCACCAGAACGCCGCAACCGGGCTCGCAGAGCTCGCACTTAAAAATATCCTGGCAGTGCTTCCCCAGCATTTCTTCCGAGGAAACGCCAAACAACCTCTCCGCCGAGCGGTTGACGCCGGTAATCCGAAACTCCGGATCATAAAGGACAAGCGCGTCCGAAAGCTGGTCAAACACGGATTCGAGCACGCTGGTCTTCTGCCAGCCTGGGATGAGCTTAGACATTCACAGTACGTACATAAGATTATATCAGCGGCTTGGGGGAATTGGCCCATCATGCCGCTATTTCGGGGGGAATGCCCCCATCCGGGTGGTGGATATTCCTTCAAACCTGCTGCTGTGTTTGGAGATACATACATGGTGATGCAATTGCTGTCTTGCCGGGTGGAGGCATCATGTCCCATTGGAAAATTGCTTTGCCCGCTGTCATCCTGCTGGGCGGTTTCCTGGTTTGCTCCACGGCCTCGTATGGCAAGCCGGAATACGCGAAGACTACTAAGAAAGCTTGCACTTACTGTCATGAGAAGACCGTCGCTGATAAGGACGCCATGAACAAGAACTTGACCGACGCCGGCAAGTATTACGCCAAGAACAAGTCCCTGGACGGCTACGTCGAGAAAAAGTAACAGCCGATGGAAGGCGGAGGCGTGGAGTCGTGCATGATGCAAACGGTTCAGCTTTCGATTGCTGATGGCCAATACGCCGCAACGGTTCGGGACGCCCTGACCCATAGCTGCGCCTGGCACATCCAGCCCGTCGATCGCCCGGACCTCTCGCAGCATTGTGTGATGGTTCTGGACGAACAGTCGTTCAGGCGGCTGCCCCTCCCCCTCTCCAACCCTGAGCGGGTTGTCTTGATCACCCGTCACGATCTGCAAGATCCTCAGTTCCTTGCTCAGGCTTGGGAAGCCGGGATTGTTTCGGTTGTCTCGGAGCAAGATCCCCTGAGTACCGTTCTGCTCGCCATCATGGCTGCTGCCTTGCGCATCGCAAAACCCCACAGTTCGGAGGTCGCTAGCGAAATAACCCACACAATCAGTGCAGAATCTGCGTCAATAGCCCCACTTCATCGGCATTGCGGCCCAAAACGTTGCAAAACACCATAGTTTGGTTTGCCGCTTGCTTGGACTTCGGCGTGCATTGCTCTTTGTTCAGGCGAAAGGAGATTCAGATATGGATCGCTCATTAGCAGAACTCGAAGCCCTGGTCCGCAACCGGATCTGCAGCGTTTGTACCGAACGTACCGTAGAGGGTCAGTGCGGCCTGGAAGAACCCTCCAGTTGCGCCCTGTTCCGCCTCTTTCCCCAAGTGGCCCAAGCCATCCAGTCTGTCCGGAGCGACGATATCGAGCAGTACATCGAAGCCATTCGCCGCAGCGTCTGCTCGGTTTGCGCCGAGCAGGCTCACGACGGCTCCTGCGAAACCCGCCAGCAGGTCCGTTGCGCACTGGATGCCTACTTGCTTTTGGTTGTGGATGCCATCGAGGAAGCCACCGGGAAGACTTTCGATAAACGCGGCTTGGGCGGTGGAGGTAACGGAATCACCGCCGGCCCAAAGGCCGCAAATTCAACTGTGATATGAACTATCTGTAGTCTGAGTCTGGAGATGATCTTATGAATATCAGTTTGCTTCCGTTCCTGTATTTCTGGATCGTTCTGGCCCTCGCCGTTTTAGGATTGCTGGTGTGGCGCAAGGTTGTTGCGAGCCATGAAGACGATACCCTGCACGTGCTTGATGGCGGCGGCGCCGATCAAACCGTGGTTGCCCACAAGCTCGATCAGATCGACAAGTGGGGCAAAATCCTCACCGTGATCGCCTTGGTTTACGGTGTCATCCTGGGCGCTGCCTACGCGTATCAGGCCTGGATTCAGACATCCCAAACGGGAGTGTAATTGTCATGAAGAACCGGGCACTTCGAACCATCAGCCGAGCGCTCGGTTCTGCCCTTTTCGGCCTCGTGCTCGCCCTGGCCGGTGTCAATGCCTCTGCGGCGGACAAGCCCGCTGCGGACTGCGCTTCGTGCCACGACCAGGCCCAGAAGCTCGAAAAAAGCGCCCACGCCGGGCTGCCCTGCGACACCTGCCACGAATCCCACGACCAGTATCCTCACCCCGCCAACATCCCCAAACCCCAGTGCATTACCTGCCACCAGGAGCAGGCTGGCGACTATGCCCTCGGCGTTCACGGCATGGCCCGCAAAAACGGCAATGAAGGCGCCCCCGATTGCGCTATGTGCCACGGCAGCGCCCACGAGCTGCTGTTCCCGCAGTCCACGGAGTTTCGCAAGGCTGTGCCGGACACCTGCGGCATGTGCCACAGCGAAGTCGCCGACCAGTACCGCACCAGCGTGCATGGCCAGGCTCTCGCCCGGGGTGTCACGCAGGCGCCCATCTGCAACGATTGCCACGGCGAGCACAAGATCCTCAAGCCCGGCAACGCCGCCTCCACCGTCAACGCCGCGCACATTCGCGATACCTGCGGCAGTTGCCACGGGAACGTGCGGCTGTCGCGTGAGTTCGGCCTGCCATCGGACCGCGTAGTGAGCTTCGACGCGTCTTACCACGGCCTGGCCGACAAGGCCGGCTCCCAAACCGTCGCCAACTGCTCGAGTTGCCACGGTGTGCACGACATCCTGCCGTCATCGGATCCCAAGTCGACCGTTAATCCGAAGAACCTGCCCAAGACTTGTGGGCAGTGCCACGCCGGCGCCGGTACCCGTTTCGCCATCAGCCAGGTGCATCTGACCGAAAAATCCGAAACCGCGGCCCTGCGCTGGGTGCGCCAGTTCTACCTGCTGCTGATCCCCGTCACCATCGGTCTCATGATGCTTCACCAGGGCGGCGATTGGATCCGCAAGCTGATCAAACTGCGCTTTCAAGCCCGGATTGCGCAACCCAGCCGGATGGGCGCAGCCGGCCACGGCGAGCTTCGCATGTTGCCCTTCGAACGCGTCCAGCACGCCGTCATGGCACTCTCGTTCCTCACTCTGATCTGGACCGGCTTCGCCCTGAAATACCCCGACACCTGGTGGGCGCGCCCCCTGCTGATGTTGGAAGGCAAGTACGCCGTGCGCAGCCTGATCCATCGCATCGCGGCCGCGGTATTCACGGCCGTCACCGTCACGCACCTGGTTTCGCTGATCGTCAGCCGCAAACTGCGCCATCACTGGAAAGAGATGCTGCCCAAAATGGATGATCCGCGCGAGGCCCTCGCAGGCTTTGCCTACAACCTCGGCTTGGGTTCCGAGCCGCCGTTCCGTTCGCCGCACAGTTACCTCGAGAAGGCCGAATACTGGGCCGTGGTCTGGGGCGCGGTCGTCATGATTGCTTCCGGGATTTTTCTTTGGGCCAATACCCTGGTCATGAAATTCCTGCCCAAGAGCTGGCTCGACGTCGCTACATCGGTTCATCTGTTCGAGGCCATCCTCGCCACCCTGGCGATCGTGGTATGGCACTTCTATTCCGTCATCTTCGATCCCGACGTCTACCCGCTCAACACAGCTTTCCTGACTGGGTATAGTGTAAAAAAGAAGGAGCGCGAGCCGGTGAAGACCGCGGGAGACTGATACCCACAGCATGACACCCAATCCATCCGAAACAAGCCGCCGGGGCTGGTTGTCCCCGTTCGTCTACCTGTCAAACAACTGGATCAGCCTCGCCGGCGTGGTCGTCGTGACCACCACCGTAGTCTTCTGGCTCTTCTTGCTGCCCGTGACCCTGAAGGGCGAAGCTACCAGCCCCTACATCGGCATCCTGGTATTTCTAGGCCTGCCGGCGCCTTTCTTCGCGGGCCTGATCATGATCCCCCTGGGGATCTGGCTCAAACGCAGGCGCGAAGGCATCAGCGGCATCTACCCGCCGGATTTTCCACCCCTCACCTGGCACAGTTTCGAACTCCGCAAGCTGGTCTACTTCTTCGGCGCCGCCACAGTCGTCAACCTCGCCATCGCCAGCCAGGTCAGCTACGGCGCGGTCAATTACATGGATTCCGTGACCTTCTGCGGCGAGACCTGCCACACCGTCATGCAGCCCGAATTCACCGCCTACGGGAATTCTCCGCATTCCCGCGTGGAATGCGTGAAGTGCCACATCGGCCCCGGCGCGGGCTGGTTCGTGAAAAGCAAACTCTCCGGCGTGGGCCAGGTATTCGCCGTCACCTTCCACACTTATCCCGAGCCTATCCCGACCCCGGTCACCAACCTGCGTCCCGCCCGCGAAACCTGCGAGCAATGCCACTGGCCGCAAAAGTATGGCGAAGACCGCCTGACAGTCATCTCCAAGTACGCCGACGACGAAACCAACACCTCTACCAAGACCGTCCTGCTGATGAAGATCGGCGGCGGCAACCACGGCATCGGCATTCACGGAACCCACTTGGGCGTCGGCGTCACCATCCGTTACGGCCATTCCGACGAAGCCCGCCAGACCATTCCCTGGGTGGAATACGAAAACAACGGCAAGATAACCGACTACCTCGCCCCCAACGCCAAGCCGGATGGCGCTGGTCTTAACAAACGCACCATGGATTGCATGGATTGCCACAACCGCCCCGCCCACAGCTACGACCTCCCCGACCGCGCCGTGGATAAAGCCATGCACGACGGCCTGATCTCCGCCTCGCTCCCCTTCGCCATGAAGAAAGCCGTTGAAATCCTCAAAGCGCCCTACGTGTCGCGGGAAGAAGCCGACCAGAAGATCCCCGCCGCATTCGCCCAGTTTTATCAGCAGACCTACCCCGCCATCTGGAGCGGCCGCCAGCCGGAAGTCGCACAGTCCGCCAAAGAACTGGCAGCCATCTATGACCGCAACATCTTCCCCGAAATGAAGGTCAACTGGGGCACCTACCCCATTAATATCGGCCACACCGATTTCCCCGGCTGTTTCCGTTGCCACGACGGCTCGCACGCCCCCAAGACCGGAGACGCCATCACCCAGGACTGCAACGCCTGCCACAACATCCTGGCCATGGATGAAGCCAACCCGAAGGTGCTCACGGACCTCGGTATTGTAGAAAGCAAGTCCGCCCAAAAGTAGCCGGTGGGGCGAGCTTCAGCCAGCCGGGCGAAGCCCGGTTGGTGGCACAGGCACTCTTGCCTGTGTTGGTTTTGACGTTTTCACGTGGAACATGGGCTGGTTCAAGCCTGCCCTGCTGAAATTTTCAACAACAGGGTTCCCGCATGTTGACGGAAAATCCTACAGATGTTATACAGATAATAAGGTCTTCATTTCTGTTATGGTTCACCGAATGGCCATTCTGCGGCGCCTGCTGGTAGCAGCCGGACTTCTGGCCGCAGCCCTCCCGGCGCAGCAGTCCAAGCCGCTTCCCGGCTCCGACGATTGTCTCGGCTGTCATGAAACCGGGGTCCGTGCGGGCAAACGGCAGCCCGGCGTCCCTCCGCCATTCGACGCCGCCGCCCTCAGAGCTTCCCCGCACGCCGACCTGGAATGCGCCGCCTGCCACGCCGAGCTCGCCAAGAAAGAATTCCCCCATCCCGAAAAGCTGGCCAAAGTGGACTGCGGCACGTGCCACCCCGACGAGCAGACCCAATACACCGCCAGCCTCCACGGGAAGGCGTCAGCGCGCGGCGACAGCACCGCGCCCGGCTGCAAGACCTGCCATGGCACGCACAACATCCTGCTCCCGTCGAACCCCAACTCCCGCACCTCCACCATGCAGATCCCCGGCCTCTGCGGCAGTTGCCACCAGCAAGGCACCGACGTCAGCAAGACCCACGACATCCCGCAGACCAACATCCTGGGAAACTACACCGACAGTCTCCACGGCCAGGCGCTCTTCACCAAGGGCCTCACCGTCGCCGCCGTCTGCACCAGTTGCCACACCGCGCACTTCGTGCTGCCGCACACCGACCCGCGCTCGTCCATCTCCAAAGGGAAAATCGCCGAGACCTGCAGGAAGTGCCACGGACAGATTGAAGCCGTGCACCGCAAAGTGATCAACGGCCAGCTCTGGGAGTCCGCGCCGAACATGATTCCGGCCTGCGTGGATTGCCACGAGCCGCACAAAGTGCGGCAGTTCTCCTACACCGAGGGCATGGCGGACAAAGACTGCCAGAGCTGCCACGCCAATCCCAACCTCAAGGTGACCCGCGGCTCGAGGACCGTCTCGCTGTTCGTCGATAAAGCCGAGATGGACACCTCCATCCACCATAACCCGCCCAGCCACCCCGACACGCCCGTGGCTTGCGTGCAGTGCCATACCGGTGGCACGCCGTCGCACAAACGGCCTTGCGATACCATGCCGGCGAAGGTCGATTGTTCGATCTGCCACCCGACGCAGGTCAACGACTATCGCGAGAGCACCCACGGCACGCTGGCGGCCCAAGGCAGCCATGACGCTCCTACCTGCCAGGATTGCCACAGCCCGCACCACACCCTGGCCAAGAACGACTCGGCGTCGCCGACCTTCTCGCGCAACGTCCCCGCGCTCTGCGCCCAGTGCCACCAGACCGGCCACAAAGCCGCCCTGCGGTACACCGGCAAGCAAACCAACATCATCGAGAACTACACCGAGAGCATCCACGGCAAAGGCCTGCTGCAATCCGGGCTGACCGTCACTGCGGCCTGCACAGCCTGCCACACCGCGCACCGCGAGCTACCCGCCAGCGACCCGCGCTCCAGCGTCTACCGCTCCAACATCGCCGCTACGTGTGCCCAATGCCATCGCGGCATCTACGAACAATTCACTTCCAGCGTGCACAGCCCAACCGTCACCAAGACCAACAAAGAGCTCCCCGTCTGCGCGGATTGCCACTCGGCCCACAGCATCGAACGCACCGACAGCAGTGATTTCCGGCTGAACATCATGAACCAGTGCGGCCGCTGCCATCAGCAGATTACCGAAGCTTACTTCGAAACCTTCCACGGCAAGGCTTCCAATCTGGGCGGCCTGAAGACCGCCAAGTGCTACGACTGCCACGGCTCGCACGACATCCTGCCGGTCACCGACCCGCGCTCCCGCCTCAGCCGCGCCAACATCGTCAACACCTGTGGCAAGTGCCACATGGGCTCGCACCGCCAGTTCGCCGGATACCTCACCCACGCCACCCACCACGACCCGCAAAAATATCCGTTCCTCTTCTACACCTTCTGGGGCATGACCACCCTGCTCGTAGGCACGCTTGTAATCTCCGGCACGCACACGCTGGCCTGGCTCCCGCGCTCGCTCCAATACCGCAAATTAGCCCGCAGCGGCCACGACAAAAACGGCCTTTACGTGCGCCGCTTCCGCCCGCTTCATCGCAACCTGCACCTGATGGTGATCTCGAGCTTCCTCGGCCTGGCCCTCACCGGCATGACTCTCAAGTTCTCCTACGCCCCCTGGGCCAAAAAGATCGCTTGGCTGCTGGGAGGCTTCGAATCCGCCAGAGGCTTCGAAGCCGCCGGCCTGATCCACCGTTTCTGCGCCATCCTCACCTTCACTTATTTCGGCCTGCACCTCTACGACCTGGTGAAGGAGCACCACAAGAGCGGCAAATCCTGGCTGAAGTACATCACCAGTTCCGAGGGCATGCTGCTTAACGGCCGCGACTGGCGCGAATTCATCGGCTCCATGAAATGGTTCCTGGGCCGCGGCGAGCGTCCCCAATATGGCCGCTGGACCTATTGGGAAAAATTTGATTACTTCGCCGTTTTTTGGGGCGTGGCCATCATCGGCGGCACCGGCCTGATGCTCTGGTTCCCCGAAGCTTTCACGCGCATCTTCCCCGGCTGGATGGTGAACGTCGCAACCACCATCCACAGCGACGAAGCCCTGCTGGCGGTCAGTTTCATCTTCGTGATTCACTTCTTCAACACGCACTTCCGCCCCGAAAAGTTCCCCATCGACACGGTAATTTTCACCACCGGCATGCCGCTCGAAGAATTCAAGCGCGACCGTCCGCGCGAGTACCAGGAGATGGTGGACGCCGGCAAGTTGGAAGAAAACCTGATGCCCGCCCCGCCCGAGCGTTCGCAACGCTTCTGGCGCCGTCTGGGCTTCACCGCGCTGGGCCTGGGCATGGTGATGATCGGGCTGATCCTGTACGCCATGATCTTTGCGTACCGGTAGACTGGCCGTTGGGGGGCGCCCAATCCTGGCCGCAGCCGTCTTTTCATGCGTTCCTTTGCCTTGCCGATCTGTATCAATCGTATATACTGATGCATATGAGCGCTACGCGGACCACTCTGAATCTCGACGACGAACTGCTCCGCGTGGCCCGCCAATACACCGGCATTCAGGAAAAGACAGCCCTTATCCACGAAGCCTTGCGGGAGTTGGTTTCAAGAGAAGCAGCCCGCCGCCTGTCTGCTCTTGGCGGGACGATGCCCAATTTCGACGCGGGACGCCGGCGCAAGTCCGGCAAAGCGCGATGATTCTGGTCGACACTTCCGTCTGGATCAATCACTTCCGGAAGAGCGATGTGGGCCTCGCGCAATTGCTCGCCGACGGCTCCGCCGGTGTGCACCCATTCATCGTTGGTGAACTGGCTTGCGGGAACCTCAAGAACCGTGTCGCTACGCTCGGCGATCTGGCCAGGTTGCCTCAAACGCCTATCGCCAGCGAAACTGAGGTCCGCCATCTGTTGGAATCGAGCCGTCTGTGGGGTAAGGGCTTGGGCTGGATCGATCTACACCTGCTGGCCGCAGCCAGGCTCTCGGGATGGGGCTTCTTCACTGCCGACCGCGCCTTGATGCACGCGGCTGCCGCGATCGGCATTGCCGCGCCGTAATCGCGCGGACTCCCTACTTCTCCAGCGGCAGCCCGGATTCCTTCAACGCCCGCCAGCCGCCGTCGAGCGAAATCGCTCCCGTGTAGCCCATCTTCTGTAAACTCTCCACCACCAGCGCCGAACGGTATCCGCCGCCGCAATACAGCACCAGCGTAGCCGCCTTATCCGGATACTGCGTCTCGATGTCGCGCTCGATAATCCCGCGGCTCAGATGCACCGCGCCGGCCACGTGTCCGGCAGCCCACTCGTTGTCTTCGCGCGTATCCACCAGCACGTGCGCCTCGCTCGCCGCGGCCATCTTCTTATAGCCTTCGATATCGATCTGCTTCACGCGCGCCTTGGCGTCGTCCACCAGTTTCAGAAATCCCGGATTGTGTTGCATCGCTCCTCCCCAAATTGTGGGGCATTAGTTAGTTTTCCCACGACTGAACATCTGCACAGATTGTGGGGCAGACCCCCTGATCTGCAGCCGGCCCCCCGGCTGGCTTGTCGATGGTGGCAAGCACCTGATTCTTCGAGAGAAAAGCGGGACGAGGGGGTCCGCCCTCCAATTATTCCACGCGCGCGATCTTCGCCCCCACTCGCGCCAGCTTCGTCTCGATCTTCTCATAGCCCCGGTCGATGTGGTACACCCGGTCGATCACCGTTTCGCCGCGCGCCACCAGAGCGCCCAGCACCAGCGACGCGCTGGCGCGCAGGTCGGAGGCGATCACGCCCGCGCCCGTCAGCTCGCGCGGTCCCGCCACAATTGCCTGTTTGCCGTCCAGCCGGATATTGGCGCCCATGCGCGCCAGCTCCTGCGCGTGCATGAAGCGGTTTTCAAAAATCGTCTCCACGATGATGGCGATCCCGTCCCCTTGCGTCATCAACGCCATGTACTGCGCCTGCAAGTCGGTGGCGAACCCCGGGTACTCTTCCGTGGTCATGTCCACCGAGCGCAGCCGCCCGCCACCGCGCACCCGCAAGCTGGTCGAGTCCGGCTGTGTCACGCCCACGCCAGTCTGTTGCAGCTTGGACACAAGGGCGCCCACATGCTCCGGCACGCATCCGGTCACCATCAGGTCGCCGCCCGTAATGGCTCCCGCCAGCAGGAAAGTTCCCGCCTCGATGCGGTCGGCGATGATCGTGTGCTCCGCTCCGTGCAGCCGCTCCACGCCCTGCACCTTGATGGTCGATGTGCCCGCGCCTTCAATCCGCGCGCCCATCTTGACCAGCAGCACCGCCAGGTCGGCAACCTCCGGCTCGCGCGCCGCGTTGCGCAACACCGTTTCGCCCTTGGCCAGCACGGCGGCCATCATCAGGTCTTCGGTCCCCGTGACCGTGATGCGGTCGAAGTGGACCACCGCGCCTCTCAACCCTTCCGGCGCCACCGCCTCGATATAACCATGCGCCTGGTTGATGCGCGCGCCCAGTTGTTCCAAGCCGAATATGTGCAGGTTGATGGGCCGCGCCCCGATGGCGCAGCCTCCCGGCAGCGAAACCCGCGCCCGGCCGCACCGCGCCACCAGCGGACCCAGCACCAGGCTGGAGGCGCGCATGGTCTTCACCAGCTCGTATGGCGCTTCCGCGCAAACGATGGTTGGCGTCTCCAGGCGCACCGCTTCGCCATCCACCTCCACCTGGGAGCCGATATCCACCAGCAGCCGCTGCATGGTGCGAATATCCCGCACGGCCGGAACGCGCCGCAGCGTCACCGGTTCTGCGGTGAGCAGCGCCGCGGCCAGCGCCGGCAGCGCCGAATTCTTCGATCCGCCCACAGGGATTTCCCCTTGGAGCGGCGTCCCGCCATGAATTACGAACTTATCCATTCAAAGCCTTGGAAACCCTTCCCTTCGCCGCGGCCAGGCGCCGTTCCGCATCCTCGCGGCCCACGCCGCCTTTCGCCATCACGATCGCCACCCGCACGCTTCCGCCCGCCTCCGCCAGCCACTGGCCCGCCCGCTCCACGGAAACTCCAGCCGCCTGCGCGACAATGCGCCGCGCGCGGTCGCGCAGCTTCTCGTTCTTGGGCTGAACGTTCACCATCAGGTTGCCGTAAACGTAACCTAACCGCACGAACGCCCCGGTAGAGAGCATGTTGAGTACCAGCTTCTGCGCCGTCCCGGCTTTCATCCGCGTGGACCCGGCCACCACCTCCGGCCCTACCAGCGGCGTAATGGCAATCTCAGCCGCGCGCGCCAGTTCGGAATCCGGCGTGCAACTGATCCCCACCGTCACGGCCCCCAGCCGCCGCGCCTTCTCGATCGCGCCCAGCACATAGGGTGTGCGCCCGCTGGCGGCAATCCCCACCAGCACATCGCTCGCGGTGAATCCGCGGGCCTCCAGGTCGCGCGCACCCGTCGCCGGATCGTCCTCCGTGGTTTCCGTGGCCTGGCTCAGCGCCGCTTCCCCGCCCGCGATGATCCCCTGCACCATCTCCGGCGGAACGTTGAACGTCGGCGGGCATTCCGAAGCGTCCAGCACTCCCAGCCGCCCGCTGGTGCCCGCGCCGAGATAAAACAGCCGTCCGCCGCGTTCGAATGCCGCCACGACCCGATCCACAGCCCGCGCAATCGCCGGAATCTCGCGCCCCACCGCCTCGGCCACCTGGCGGTCTTCCGCATTCATGATGCGCAGAACGCTTTCCGTGCTCAGGGTATCGATGGACGCCGAAGCCGGGTTGGTTTGTTCCGTCAAGAGTTTTTCGAGCCCGGCCATCGTCCTATCTTAACCCGCTCTTCTCTCGAAGAATCAGGCGCTTGCCACCATCGACAAGCCGGCCAGGGGCCGGCTGCGGACGGGGGCGTCCGCCCTCCGATCAAGCTATATTCAAATGAGTGCGCTATTTTCTCACCGGCCGTCAGCCTCCCGCAACGTCGATCCTGCTGGTGGAAAGCGGCTCTCGCGGCATCCTAGAGCGCGTCATCCCCGGTTTGCGGGGATCCTGGGCCAAGGACGCCTCCGTCGATCTGGTGACCTGCTACGCCACCCTGCCCGCCGGCTTCCCGCCCGCCACCCGCCTCTATCGCGTTGCCGATTATCGCGGCTCCGAAGGCCGCGGCAGGCTCTATCGCGAGCTGGCCGCCAACCGTTACTCGCACGCCGGCATCGTCTGTTCGGCCGAACCGCTCATGACCAAGTGGAAATGGATGCTGGCCGCGCGCATTCCCGCCAAGGTTTTTCTCATCAACGAAAACGCCGATTATTTTTGGCTCGACCGCATGCACTTCGCGCCCGCCTGGGGCTTTGTGATGTTGCGCACCGGCCTTGCCGGCGCCGGCGCCGTGCGCAGCCTGGCGCGGGTCTTTTCCTTTCCCTTCACGTTGCTGTACCTGCTGCTCTACGCCGCCGCGGTCCACACGCGGCGAGCTCTTCGAGGTTGATCTATGAAACGTATCCAGGTAAGTGAAACCGGCGGTCCCGAAAAAATGCAGTTGGCCGATGTGCCCACGCCCGTTCCGGGTACCGGGCAGGCGCTGGTGCGCATCGCTTCGAGCGGCGTCAACTTCATCGACGTCTATTTCCGCAGCGGCCTCTACAAAGCCGATCTCCCGGTCACGCTCGGCAGTGAAGCCGCCGGCACCGTCGAAGCCGTCGCTCCCGGTGTCACTGAAGTCGCTCCCGGCGATCGCGTGGCCTACGCCATGGCGCGCGGCTCCTATGCCGAGTATGCCGCGGTCCCCGCCGCGCAACTCGTCAAGCTGCCCGCCCATCTCGATTTCTCCACCGCCGCCGCCGCCATGCTGCAAGGCATGACCGCGCACTACCTCACGCACTCCACCTTCCCTCTCAAGAGCGGCGACACCTGCCTGGTCCACGCCGCCGCCGGTGGCGCTGGCGGCCTCATCGTGCAGATGGCCAAAATGCTCGGCGCGCGCGTCTTCGGCACCGTCTCCACCCAAGCCAAGGCGGAAATCGCGCGCTCCCACGGCGCCGACGAAGTTATTTTCTATACCGAGCAGGATTTCGAAGCCGAAGTGAAGCGCCTCACCGCCGGCCGCGGCGTCGACGTGGTCTACGATTCCGTCGGCAAGACCACCTTCGACAAGAGTCTCAACTGCCTGCGCCCGCGCGGTCTCATGGCGCTCTTCGGCCAATCCAGCGGCCCCGTTCCGGCCTTCGACCCAGGCATCCTCAACGTCAGAGGCTCGCTCTTCCTCACTCGCCCCACGCTGCTCCACCACGTGCTCACACGCGCAGAGTTGCTGTGGCGCGCCGGCGATGTGCTCGGCTGGCTGGATTCCGGCAAGCTGAAGCTCCGCATCCACCACACGTATCCCCTGGCCGATGCCGCCCAAGCCCATCGCGACCTCGAAAGCCGCAAGACCGCCGGGAAGCTTCTGCTCAGCGTTCCGTAAACCCTGATGACCCTCCAGGCCAAGCTGACGCTCGGTACGGTGTTGCTGGTCACCATGGTCGTGGCCCTCATTTCCTTCGTCGACCTGGTCGGCATCATGCAGAATGAGTTTGAGCACACCCTGCAGCGCGCCAACGTGGTTCAGTTGGTCGCCACCGATGACGTCAAACAGGCCCTCAACCGCCCGCAGGCGCTGCCCTTCCCCGGCGCGCTCAAGACCCCCGAGCTCTTCGACCGCCTGCGTAGCGTGATGGCCTCCTCGCCGGTAATCGTCGAAGTGGCCGTCGTCAACCCGGATGGCGAAATCCTCGCCGACAGCTTACCTGACAGCCAAGGCAAGACCTGCCCACACTATCCCGATCTCGCTCACCTGGTCAATCAGCAAGGCTGGTTCGACAAGCTGCGCGTACTGCTGGGCCGCGCCGCCGGCGACCTCCAAATCGAGCAGGAATTGGGGCCGCCGAAGCTCTTTGTGCACGTCATCGTGGCTCCCGCCTTGATTCGCGATGCCATCAAGCCGAATCTGAATCAGAGCGCCGACATCGCGCTCATCTCCATCATCGGCGCCATCTGCATCACGTTCCTGTTTTCGGCCTTCGCCTTCCGCCCGCTGGGCCGCCTGCGCCGCCAGCTCGACCTCCTCGCATCCGGCGACTACGCGCCGCCCGAACCGGCCACCGGCTCTCGCTCGAACGACGAAGTCTCCATCATGGCCTCCAAGGTCAGCCTCCTGGGCGAGCGCCTGCGCGGCGCGCAATTCGAAGTCTCCGACCTGCGCGGCAACATGGACCGGCTGCTGCGCGATCTGGAAGACGCCGTCTTCATCTTCAACCGCGAACGCCGCCTGGTCTTTGCTTCCGGCTCGGTCGACAGATTTCCCGGCCGCGACCGCTCCACTCTCTCCGGCCAATCCATCGCCGAAATCTTCCCGCCTTCCACCAACCTGGGCCTTCTCATCGACGAAGCCGCCTCGACCGGCGTCCACATCAGCAACCGCCGCATCCCGCTCACCGCCGCGCCAGAGAGCGCTTCCGTGCTTCTCTCCGTCGACCTCCTGGAAGCGCAGCCCGGCGCGGCCAACCCGCGCGCCGGCCTCATCGTCCGCCTGCGCGATCCCGAAGCGCAACGCCAGATCGGCCGCCAGCTCCAGACCGCCGACCGCCTGGCCGCCATCAGCCGCATCTCCGGCGGCGTCGCCCATGAAGTCAAGAATCCGCTGAACGCCATCCTCCTCCACGTGGAAGTCGCCCGCTCCAAACTCGCGCGCGGCGATACCGCCGTCGACGCCCAAATGGAGATCATCTCCCGCGAAATCCTGCGCCTCGACCGCGTGGTCAAGACCTTCCTCGATTTCACCCGCCCCGTGGAGCTCAAACTGCGCCCGGTTCTTCTGCAACAAATCCTCGGCGAAATCGTCTCGCTCGCGCGCCCCCAGGCCGCCGCCGCCAACATCCAGGTGGTGGCCGCGCCGGAAGCCTCGGCCGCCGACGGTGTTGAAGTCAGCGTCGATAGCGACCTCTTCAAACAGGCCGTCCTCAACGTGGTCGTGAACGCCATCCAGGCCATGCCCGAAGGCGGCGAACTGCGCTTCGAAGCCTCCGCTTCCCAGGACACTGCCGAAATCCGCATCTCCGATACCGGCCCTGGCATTCCGCCCGACCTGAAGGAAAAAATCTTCCGCCTGTACTTCACCACCAAGACCGGCGGAAGCGGCATCGGCCTCGCCATGACTTTCCGGATCGTGCAATTACACGATGGTACAATCGACTTCAGCAGCGAACCGGGCAAAGGCACTACTTTTGTGATCCGTCTGCCGCTTGCGGTGTGACCGAGCGATTCCGAATGAAACCAGTGGAAGCAATTCTGGCCGGCGCCCTGCTGGTTGGTCTGGCCGGTTGCGCCGCGCGCGCCAAACCACCCGTGCCGGCCGCTGCGCCGGCAGCGCCCGCAGCGCCACCCGAGCCGCTTTCTATCCGGCAAACTCAAGTGCAGTTGCCGCGCCCGCAACCTCTCGATCCCGACTCGCTCTCGACCGCGCCTCCCGCCGCCGCGCCGCCGCCGGCCGCGCCACCGCCGGCCACCAAGCCGCCACAGGCCACGCGACGCCAGGCCGCGCCGCCGCCCAAACCCGAAACGCCGCCGCCCGCCGAAGCGGTCCGGACGCCCATTCAGGAAATCCTGCCCGCTACCGTGCAGCAGCAGTTGCGGCGGTCCGCGCAGGACCATCGGAGCCAGGCCCTCCAACTGGTCGCGCAGGCGCAGCGCCGCAGCCTCACCGCCGCCGAACAGGCGCTGGTCACCCGCATCAATCAGTTCGTCAAGAGCTCCGGCGACGCCGAAAAGAACGGCGACCTGCGCTCCGCGGACGATCTCGCCGGCCGCGCCCACATCCTCGCCAAGGAGCTCCAGAGTGGCAAATAACCCGACAGCGGGGCAGGCGCTTTCGCCAGCCTCCGAATCCGAAACCCGCCGGTACGCCGTGGCCGCCTCCCTCGCCGGCCGCAAGCTCGACGCCCTGCTCGTCTCCTTCGGCCCCAACCTGCGCTACCTCAGCGGCTTCACCGGCAGCAACGCCCTGCTGCTGGTGCTGCCTGGCCAATCCATTCTGTTTACCGATCCGCGCTACCAGATCCAGGCCGCTCAGGAAGTCTCCTGCACCGTCACCATCGCCAAGGGTCCGTTGGAGGCCGATCTGGTTGCCGCCATCGCGCGCCACCGCGTCAAGCGTATCGGTTACGAGCCGGCGCTGATCAACTGCGAAGCCTTCCGCTCGCTCGAATCGCACTTACCTGCCAGGGCTTCGCTGGTCGCGGCCGGAGGCTCGGTCGAACGGATGCGCATGGCGAAGTCGCCCTCCGAAATCGACCGCATCCGCCGCTCCGTTCTCACCAACTCGCGCGCCTTCGAACAAACCGTGCCGCGCGTCCGTGCCGGCATCACCGAGCGCGATCTGGCCGCCGAGCTCGAATACCGCATGCGCCGCCTGGGCGCCGAAAAGCCGTCGTTTGAAACCATCGTCGCCGCCGGCGTCCGCTCCGCGCTGCCGCACGCCCAACCCACCGCCGCCCACCTCCAGCCCGGCCAACTGGTGGTGGTCGATATGGGCGCTCTCCAAGACGGCTATTGCAGTGACATGACCCGCATGTTGTACCTGGGAACTCCCACCGCCAAAGTGAAGCGCACTTATCGCGCTGTGATCGAAGCGCAATTGGCCGGTATCGACGCCGTGCGCGCCGGAGCCCGCACCGCCCACGTGGATGCCGCCGCGCGCAACGTTCTGGCGGGTTATGGCCTCGACAGCGCCTTCATCCACTCCACCGGCCATGGACTGGGCCTGGAGATCCACGAACCGCCGCGTCTCGGCAAGAGCGACAAAGGCCGCCTGCAAGCCGGCATGGCCATCACCATCGAACCCGGCGTTTACCTGGAAGGCTTCGGCGGCATCCGTGTTGAAGACACGGTGGTGGTCACGGACCAAGGCTGCGAAATCCTGACGCCGACCAGCAAAGAGCTGCGGGTGATTTAGGCCGGCCCCAAGAGCGAACTCTAACCCGCACAGCGAGTCATTTTTCGAAGAGCCGGTTTTTCTGCCAGAACGCGCCGACCCTCGACGCCACGTCAGCCGCGCATCGTGGGCCCGTCCGGTACTTTTCATGGCGGTCGGTAAAGGTTTCCGGCGACGCGCTGCCCAACAACTTGTCGGAATCGAGGCGACTGCTGTATACTTGTCGAAGCCGGGAAGCCAAAATGGAAATCCCGGTTCAACATCCTGGCTGGTTTGCAGGGTGCGAATCGCATTTTCTCTAAGTCGGAGGAGCGGCATCGGGTCGCTGGAGGGGGTTTGTGCGTATTTGGCATGGCATTTTCGCAATCGTTTTCGCGACCGGAAGCTTGATGGCCGGGCCGATTTGGGTGGAGTCCGGGCCCGGCGGGTACGTCGGTGTCGGAACCAACTATGACGTGTTCGGATGGTCATTATCGAGCACGTATACCGGAGTTTCCATCAGCTTCCCGCTCATAGACTGGACCGTCGGCGGACCGATAGGTGGCACGGAAGGAACCGTCTATCTGACGAACCAGATCGGGCCGGGTACGACAGCAGCGAACGAGGTGGTGACGCCAGTTACGGTCACTGGCTTGAGCGGCACGGTACAAAACATCACTCTGTTTTCGGGGTTGACGCTGAGGACCCGGTAATTACTATCTGGTCTTCGCCCAGACGACTTCGGTCTCCATGGATCTCGGCGAGAGCAACAGCGGTCTGACAGAAACGACAGGAGCCGGAGTAACTGTTTTTGGCCAGGGAGGCGGCACGCCGACGGCCTTTCCGCCGGACGTGAACGTGTCTTTCAGCGCCCCCGAAAGCAGCGGCAACCAATTTTCCATCACCGGCAATCAGAGTGGTGCGACTCCCGAACCCACCACAGCCATGATGGTCATGGCGGGCGGCGCTGTTTTGCTCGCGGGTTTGCGCCGCAAGCGCGTCCGCTAGCCCGATCCGGGCGGTTGCTCAAAAGTCTTCACGCTCAGTGAACCGTATTGAACCTAGCCAGCCACCCGCACCAGCACCTTCCCCATCGGTCCCTCCGCCAGCCTCGCAAATGCCTTGATGGCATCCTCGAACGCGAAAATTCCGTCCGTCACCGGCCGCTTGCCCACCGAATCTAACTGGCTCACGATCCGCTGCCACGCCGCTTGCGCCGAGGCAGCCGTGTAATCGGCCACGGCCACCCCGCCGATTCGATTCCTGCGGAAGAACAGCGTCCCGGTGTTAAACTCCGGCACCGCGCCGCCGCTGCGGCCCACCACGCTGATCCGCCCGCCATGTCCCAGCGCCGCCACCACCTGGTTGAACAACGCGCCGCCCACGCTATCCACCACCAGGTCCACCTTGCGCGGCGCGATGGCCGCCGTCAGCTTCCTGCGCCAGTCCGCGTCCTGCGGGTCGAAGACGAAATCCGCGCCCAGTTCCAGCAGCTTCGCGCTCTTGCCGGCATGGCGCGAGAGCCCCGCCACCGTCAGGTGCATGGATTTCCCCAGCAGCACCGAAGCCACGCCCACGCCACCGGAAGCTCCCGTCACCAGCAGCACCTGTCCCGCGGCTGGCGGCGCGGCGGGCTCACTCCATTGCGTCAGCGCCTGCCACGCCGTCAGACACACCAGCGGTGCGCCGGCCATTTCCTCGATCTTCCAACCCGCCGGGATCGGCGCCAGGCAGTCCGCCGGGACCGCCACCTTTTCGGCCAGCGTTCCCCACACGCTCACGCCCACGTCGCACCGCAGAATGCCCACGGTTTCTCCCACCCGCACCTGTTCCACGCCGGGCCCCACGGATACGACGTCGCCCACCGCATCGCGCCCCAGAATGTGCGGCAGCGCCGGTTTGGCCGGGTACATGGCCCGCGCCAGGAAAGCATCCGCCGGGTTGAGCGCGGCGAACCTGACTCGCAGAACCACCTGCCCCGGCCCCGGCTCGGGGTCGGCGACCTCACCCAGCCGGAGCTTCTCGACGCCATCGTAGGAATCCATCAACCATGCGCGCATAGCACCATTGTCGCGCCTTTGAGCCCGGTCGGTCCGGTCGGAACTGCCGGACTGCGCACCACTGCGCACCCGGGCGGCTTGACACGCCCCGCACCGGCGCGTCAGACTTTGAGTTGCTGCTTTTCCTAACGGAGGAACCCGATTGAATCCGTCTCGCGCATTGTTCACCCTGGTTTTGGTCCTGCCCGCTTTCGGCCAGTACGCCGGCCCCGCCATCCTCTCGCGCGGCGACGCCCCAGCCGCCATGGAAGCGCCCCAAATCAGATTCCAACCCTTCCTGTCGGTCAGCGCCTCCTATACCACGGGTCTTTCCGGCGTCACCGTCGATCCGCAGGGCAACCTCGCCAACGCCAGTGCTTATGGAGTCACGATCTCGGGCGGCATTAGCGGATCCCATAGTTGGCGGCATACCCATATCGGCCTCGACTACCACGGCAGCTACATGTTCTATCCCGGCGACTCCCACTACAACTCGCTCAACCAGGCACTGGGTTTCGGTCTCTCTCACCAGGTCACCCGCCACATCAAGTTCAGCCTGCGGCAAGCCCTCGGCTGGTTCTCATTCAACAATCCGAACGTTGGGCTCACCCAAACCGTGCCCTTCGATCCCTCCCAAAGCGGCATCCCCAACAGCGACTTCTACTACACCCGCACGATTTATTCGTCGACCCAGGCCGACCTGGTCATTCAAAAATCCTCGCGCCTCTCCTTCGATCTAGGCGGCGGTCTCTTCATCAACCGCTACGCCTCTACGGCGCTGTATGGAGTTACCGGCGAAGACGCCACGGGCGATCTCCAATACCGGCTCTCCCGGCGAGCCACGATTGGGGCCAGCTATTCCTTCACCCACTACTCCTTCACCGGCATCCTCTCCTCGAGCGACATTCACGGCGCCGCCCTCACCTACGCGGTGCGCATCTCCCGCACGGTGGAGTTTTCCGGTTACGCCGGATTCATGCACGCCGAAACCAAATTCATCCAGAGCGTGCCGGTCGATCCCAACGTGACCGCCCTGCTCGGTATCACCAGCACCACCG
Organism: Bryobacteraceae bacterium; assembly: GCA_049519475.1. Taxonomy (GTDB): domain Bacteria; phylum Acidobacteriota; class Terriglobia; order Bryobacterales; family Bryobacteraceae; genus PALSA-129. The sequence goes on from JBEKQS010000002.1 coordinate 47,614, forward strand.
CGCTGGCTTATCACGTCAACTGGGTTCCCAATTTTTCCGGGCGGCTGTCCAAAACCTTTGCCCGCGGGGTGGTCTATGCCGCCGGTGGAGAAACCGTCAGCCCCGGCAACGGTATTTTTCTCACATCCCGCACCGATAGCCTCACGGGCGGATACGGATACACCGGCCTGCGCCGCTGGAGCCTGGGAGTGGCCGCCGCGTACACTTCCGCCCTTTCCATCGGCAACGTGACTGGAAATTATGGCGGCATCAACGGCTCGTTCAGCATGAGCCGCTCGCTCGGCCACTCCCTCAGTTTTGTCACCAGCTACATGGCCACCCAATACCGCAGCAGCAACTTCACCCGCTACAATCGCTTGATCTACACCGGGTCGGTCGGCGTCGGCTGGTCCCCGGGCGACATCCCCTTGCGTATCTGGTAGCCGCTGGCGGAGGGGCAGAATGTCCGTTTTCTCATGAACCGGTACCGCAGCAGGGTCCAGAGCGCCTGGAAGCCGTCTCTCGCGCGGATCTTCTTGCCATCCGCGATGCGCCGCGGGTTGTATGAAATGGGCACTTCGTGTATGCGGCAGCCCAGACGCCGCAGCTTGGCCGTGACCTCCGGGCAGAACTCGAAGCGCACGCACTCGAGGCGCACCAGCCGCACCACGCTGGCGCGAAATGCCTTATAGGCGGTTGCCTCATCCGTGATTGCGGCGCGGTACAGGAGGTTGGCCGCCAGCGTCAAGACCCGGTTGGCCAAGCGGTTCCGCCACTTCATCCCCGCCCAATTCCGCGACCCGTACACCACGTCGGCCCGTCCGTCCACAATCGGCTGGAGCAGCAGCACGTAGTCGTTGGGATCGTATTCCAGGTCCCCATCCTGCACCAACACGATGTCGCCGGTGGCTTTGGCGAGAGCGATGCGCAGGGCCGCTCCCTTGCCGCGGTTGGCGCCCGCGTGGTGGACCACCACCAACCGGGAGCCGGCATATCGCTCCAGCAAGGCCGCGCTGCCGTCGGTGGAACCATCGTTCACCACGATGATTTCCTTCTCGCAGCCCGGCGGCAGCTCCGCGCGGATCACCCGCTCCAGCACGGGGAGCAGCGTGGGAAATTCGTTGTACACCGGAATGAGGATCGAAACCCGCAAGCGGCCTTCCCTGTCCGCCATTCTACTTCCTCAGCACCGCCAGCAGCGACTGGCCGAACGGCGGCGGCATAGCGGCTTCCAGGCGCTCCGCGAGCGGCGCCACCAACCGGTCGAACACCGCAATCTGCGCGTCCGACTGCGCCTGGCGCTTCCATACATGCGCATTCATCCACCACCCCGCCAGGCCGATCGAGTTCACGTAGTGCGCCTTCCGCACCTGGAGACCGGCCTGTTCGGCCAGCCGCGCGATCCCGCCGCGGCGGTACCGCCGGTAGTGTCCCAGGTTCCGGTCGATGGGCCCATACAACGCCTCAAATGCCGGAACCAGCAGCACAATCACTCCACCGGGCGCCAGGATCGACGCCATGGCACCGAGCGCTCCGCCGTCGTCCTCAATATGTTCCAGCACGTTCACGCACACGCACGAATCCGGCCGGAACTTCGCCAGCTCGCGAAACTCCGGCCGGTCCGTGTCACACACCAGGGTTTGCAGATTGTCGCGCGGGCCGTAGCGCTCCCGCAGCCGTTCCACGCAGGCCGCCTCCGGATCCAGCGCGATAATCAACTCGCGATCCAGCAATAGGCCGGTGAGGTTGCCGATGCCGCATCCTATCTCGACCACGCGCTGCCCCGCTTCCCGCAGCACCAGCCGGCTTTGCCAGGCAAAGTAGGCCTTCGCCCGCGTCATCTGGCGCTGGTCTTCGAGAGTAAAGGCCGTGGATGGCTGCGGCACTTGCCGGCGCGGCGGGGATTTCACCTAACCGCAGTTTCCCACGGCGCGGAACCTGGCGTATGGCGTCATCTACGATCTTTCGCCCTTGCGGGCTAGCGGGCGGCTGCGGCCAGGATTGGCCGCCCCACATGCCCTCACGGCTTCAGCCGGTACCAGGCTTCCACAGCGTCCCCATAAACCTGCTCCGCATGCGACTTGGTCCATTCGTCGTATACCGGAAGGTATTGCGAGGGGCTGGTCACGCGGCGCGCGTGCAGGCCCGCGAGGCCGCCTCCGTACGCCTTCTTCCAGACCACCGCCCGGTCGCGGGTGCGCACCAGTTGCGCCTCGACCGTCAGGCTCAGGTTGTCATACGTTTCCTGAGGCACACACGCCGCCACCGGCTTGACTTCCAGGGCGAGCACTGCGTCGGCGTCCTGAAACGCGTCGTCGTCCGGAACCTTGGCCACGCCGTGGGATTCCGCCCGCACGATCTCCATCAGCCCCTTGCCCGACGACGCAGCGAATCTCCGGAAATCCACCAGCGCGATGGCGTCCAACTGGATTCCGCCGATCTGCTGCACCAGTTGCTCCGGACGCAGGAAGCAGGAACTGTACAGGCCCGCGGCGCTCCATGCGGTTGCGACCACCCAGTGAGGCCGCGGCGGCTGCGGAAGAGCGGTCAAGACTTCATCGATCCCCGCGCGCGGACCCGTGGACGAAAACACCGCCAGGCCGTACGCGGTGTAGCCGCGCGCATCGCGATCGTCCGCCGAAGCGCCTTTCTCCAGCAGCGCGCGCACGGTCTCGGCATGGCCGTGCTGGGCCGCCAGCATCAGCGCGGTCCGCCCATTCTTGTCTTTGGCGCCCAGGCTGGCGCCCTTCGCCAGCAACTGCTCCACCTTGGCCGTTAAGCCCTTGGCCGCCGCATCCAACAGTTCCGTTCCGGAGTCCGCCGACGCCCACACGGCCGCCAGCGCCAGGCCGAGCGTTATCGCCATGGTTCGCATATTTAGTACACCGTTCCATCAATACATTGCCGTATTTGGCGAGGATCGCTCCCTCACGGTCGCGGCTCCGATCGGAGGACTTAGTGCCCCACTCCGCTACTCCGCGAATACTTCGGCCTCTTCATCACCAGCAGCAGCGGCAGCATCAGCATAAAGACTACCGCCATTGCGAGGAACGTATCCACAAACGCCTGCATCGACGCCTGCCTCTGGATCATGCCCCAAATCGAGACATAGGCCTGCCGCGACGCCGTCACCGGGTCGGAGCCGTGCGTCATCATGGCGCCTTCGATCGACTTGGTCAGCACCCTGGTCGCCGGGTCGAGTGCGGTCACGCGCGCTCCCAGCAGGTGGGTGTGCAATTGTTGCCGCCGAAACAAATAGGTGGTGGCCGCGGCGATCCCGAAGCTGCCCCCCAGGTTGCGCATCAGGTTGAACATGCTGGTGGCGTTGCCCATCTCTTCTTTGGGGATCGGGTCCATGGTGGCCGTGGTGAGCGGCACGAACAGCATCGCCAGACAGGCCCCCTGGATAAACTGGGGCCAGAAAATGTCCCAGTAGCCCGCCTGCAGGTTCAACCGCGAGAGCGCATACAGCGACCAAGACGCCCCCACCAGCCCGGCTGCCAGCACTTTCCGCGGGTCGAAGCGCCCCATCACGGTTCCCACCACCGGCATCATGAGGAACGAGCCCAGCCCGCGCGGGGCCATCGCGATGCCTGCGTCCAGCGCCGGGTATCCCAGCAGCGTTTGCAGGAAAATCGGCACCAGCAGCAGGCTTCCGTACAGCACGAATCCCAGCACGGTCATCAGAAACACACCGGCGCTGTACGTCCGATTCTTGAAAACTTGCAGGTGCACCACGGGATCGCGCGCGCGCAATTCCCGGATCACAAACGCCGCCAGCCCGAGCGCTGCCACCAGTCCGAGCAGCGTCATCCAGTGCGATTGGAACCAGTCGTCTTCCTGGCCTTTGTCCAGCAAGATCTGCAACGCGCCGACGCCCACCGCCAGCAGCCCGATGCCCCAGTAGTCGATGCCCCGGTCGCCGCGCTTGATGTAGGGCGGATCGAAAATAAACCAGCGCGTCATCAGTATCGACATCAACCCTATCGGCAGGTTGATGTAGAAGACCCACCGCCAGCTATAGTTGTCCGTCAGCCACCCGCCGATCACCGGGCCCAGCATCGGCGCCACCACGATTCCCAGCCCCCAGAACGCCATGGCCTTGCCGCGGTCGTGCGGCGGAAAGGCCTCCAGCATGACCGCCTGCGAGAGCGGTTGCAGCGCCCCGCCGGTGGCGCCCTGGATCACACGGAACAAGATGAGGATGGGCAAGGTAGGCGCGAGGCCGCAGAAGAAGCTGGCGGTGGTAAACCCGAACACCGCCGCCATCAGCATGCGTTTCCGCCCGAAGAAGTTGGCCAGCCAGCCGGTCATCGGCAGAATGATGGCGTTGGCCACCAGATACGATGTCAGGGCCCAGGCCGCCTCATCCACGCTCACCGAAAGGCTGCCCGCGATATGCGGCAGCGACACGTTCACCACGGTGGTGTCCAGCACTTCCATGAACGTGGCAAACATTACCGCTGTCGCGACAATCCACGGATTGACGGTCGGGTGCGGTGGTTCCGGCGCGGGCAAATGAAAACCCCTCCGCTCTTCATGATGCCGCAAACCCGGCCTGCGTCGCGCAACTGCCCAAAATCTCGTATATACTAGGCGTGATTCGCCGCCGGCCACGAGCTGCGGCAGGAGCAAACTATAATGACAACGGTTCCAGCCTTGCTGTTGCAACAGGATTTGGGTAACGGCCCGAGCGCGGCTCTTCTAGGAATGGGGCTCATTTTCTTCCTGGTGGGGATGGTCGTCGCGGTGGTGTTCATCATCGGCATGTGGAAGGTATTCACCAAAGCCGGCCAACCCGGATGGGCGATTCTGATTCCCTTCTATAGCATCTATATCCTCTTGAAAGTCGCCGGCCGTCCCGGCTGGTGGCTGATTCTCTTATGCATCCCCCTGGTCAACATCGTATTCGCCATCCTGGTGGCCATCGATGTCGCCAAGTCCTTTGGCCAGAGCGCCGCTTTCGGCGTCATCCTGCTATTCCTGCTGGCTGGCATCGGTTATCTGATGCTCGGTTTTGGAAACTACAAATATGTCGGACCGGCGGCGTTGGCCAGGCAATAGCCCGCGCCCGGCGGAGAAACGAAATTTGCCGATGCAAACGAATAGGTTGATCCGCCGCTCTTACCTTCTGGCCGCTGTCCTGGCTCTCGGCATCTTCGCCCTGATCTTCACCGCCCACGCCCAGCAGCGCAGCGGCGTCACCAAGGAACAGCTCGCCAAGCGCTCGACCACCGAGCAGGAACTGGAATCCGTGGCCATCATCGAACGCAAAGTGATGGTCCCGATGCGCGATGGCAAACGCATGGCCACCGACATCTACCGCCCCAAGGACGCGTCGAAGAAGTACCCCATCATCTTCGTGCGCACGCCCTACAACTTCAATTTCTGGGACGTCCGCAACGGCGCGCCGCGCGATATGGCCACCGAACTGGCCGCCGTCAAGCGTGGCTACGCTTACGTGGAAATGAACGAGCGCGGTCATTTCTTCTCCGAGGGCATCTACGACATCCTGGGCGCGCCGCTCACCGACGGCGCCGACGCCATTACGTGGATGTCGTCGCGCCCCTGGTCCAACGGCAAGGTGGGCACCATCGGCTGCTCCTCCACCGCCGAATGGCAACTGGGCGTGGCCGCGCAGGGCAATCCGGCGTTCGCCGCCATGATCCCGCAGGGCTTCGGCGCGGGCGTGGGCCGCGTGGCGCCCTACTTCGAGCAGGGCAACTGGTATCGCGGCGGCGCCGTACAGATGCTCTTCATTTCCTGGATCTACGGCGAGCAGAACCAGGTGCGGCCCATGTTCCCGCCCAATGCCTCTCAGGAAGATCTCATCCGCGCCTCCAAAATGTTCGACCTCGCGCCCCAGATGCCGCCGGTCGATTGGTCGCAGGCCCTCACGCACCTGCCGGAAATGGACATCATGAACGCCGTCGACGGGCCGCACGGCATTTTCGCGGACCGCGCCGAAGTCTCCACCGGCGGCGCCATGATCAAGCGCGCTCCCAACGATGCGGCCTGGTATCGCGGCGGCCTCTGGCACGACAACATGACCATCAACGTCCCGGGGTTCTGGTTCATGTCCTGGTACGACGTCTCGGTGGGCCCGAACCTGGCGGCTTATAACCATGTCCGCAAGACCGCCCGCCCCGAGATCGCGAGCGAGCAGTATGCCGTGATCGCTCCCACGCTGCATTGCGGCTACAAGCGCGCCACCGAAAACACGGTGGTGGGCGAGCGCAGCATGGGCGATGCGCGCCTGGATTACGACGAGCTCACCTATGGCTGGTTCGACCATTTCCTGAAGGGCGAAGACAACGGAATCCTGCAGAAGATGCCGCGCGTTCGCTACTTCACCATGGGGATCAACAAGTGGCAGTCCGCCGACATGTGGCCGCCCGCCGGCGCCCAGCCCATGACGCTCTACCTTTCGAGCGGCGGCAAGGCCAACAGCCTGAGCGGCGATGGCGCGCTCTCTGCCGCGGCGCCTTCCGCCGACCGCCCCGACGCTCTCACTTACGATCCCATGCGCCAAAGATACCGACTTCACCGTGAAGTTGATCGACGTCTACCCCGACGGCACGGCCTACAACCTCGACGAGACCATCCAGCGCCTGCGCTATCGCAACGGATACGACAAGCCGCTGGCCTGGCTGGAGTCCGGCAAGGTATATAAGGTTGTGCTCCAGCCCATGACCACCAGCAACTACTTCCCCGCCGGCCACCGCATCCGGATCGAAATATCGAGCAGCAACTTCCCGCGTTTCGACCGCAACCTCAACACCGGCGGCAACAACTACGATGAGGCCAAAGGCGTGGTAGCGCACAACGCCGTCCACCATTCCACGGAGTACGCTTCGGCCGTGACGCTTACGGTGGTGAAGCGTTAGACGGTACTCCTGAAATCAGGGACTAAGTACACCGTTTCATCAATGCGCTCTCGTATTCTGCGAAGAACGCTCCCTCACGGTCGCGGCTCTGATCGGAGCCGCGCGCGTAAGCAAGCGTTCTGCAATACGTGAGCGAACTTCTGAACCACGCACTACGGCAGCGATTCCGCCGATTCGTGAGAGAATGAGCGTCGGTGGTTCACCCGCCTGAGCTGCAGTCCGCGAATATCATGGCGCCGGTAAATCGCCGCACGGCGGCGATCGACCTTGCCATCGCGATTGCATTCTTTGCCGTTTGCGTCGCAGTCAATCCGGTGTTGGACCCGCTCTTGCGGCACGGCCGCGGCCTGGTTATGGTCTTTGCCGCCGCTACGTACCAGTTCATGTTTGAAGGCCTGGCGCTGCTTCTGATCATGCTGATTCGGCACGAGCGCTTTTCCGACTACGGGTTCACCTGGCGCAACGCCGGCCAATCAGTTGCGCTGGCATTGGTATTGGCGGGGATTTACGACCTTGCCATGTCATGGCATGCCGGCGCGCTACTGTGGATTCCGCTGCGCCGGCAACCTGCGGTACGCATGTCACTGGCGGTTGGTTTTCCGCTGTCTCTGGTGGGGCTTGCCGTAACGGTTGCCGCATGGGGCTTTTTCGAAGCTTTCTTTGGAGTCTTCTTTGCGAGAAAACTGAACCAGGCACTCGGCCACAATGGACGCGGCTGGCTGTCCCCAGGGGTTGTTGGTTTCGCCCTTTTCAACGGATTGATCCATCTCACAGTCCACCAGGGCATTTCAGGTTTCATAGGAAGCTTTGCGTCCGGATACGCGATCGCCGTGATCCCTGGGGTGACGGAAAACGCCTGGGGAAGCGCACTGGTTCAAACTCTCACCAACGCAGTCGGAAAGCTCTAAGCAACTCGTAACACGCGTCGCGGCGCCATCGCGTTGACACCACCCAGCAGCCCGGTTGACGGAACTTTCCGCGCGATGTTACTCTGAACCTCTAAAAGCGCCAGTTTCCTTCCGCAGAGAAGTTTATGGGTGATACGTTCCACGCCTTGGGCCAAATACTGCTGAATGCCGTCCCAACGGTCATTCTGCTGCTGGTGCTCTATCTCTACGCGAAGTACATGTTCTTCAAACCGATGGGGAAGGTGCTGCGCCAGCGCTATGAGGCCACGGAAGGCTCGCGCAAAATGGCCGAAGAGGCCTTGGAGCGCGCCGCCGCCCGGACCGCGGAATACGAAGTCGCGCTGCGCGCCGCCCGCTCCGAGGTTTATCAGTCCCAGGAAGTGCTGCACCGGCAGTTGCAGGAGAGCGAAACCGCCCAATTGACCGTTGCCCGGCAGGCCGCCGACGCCGCGGTCGAAGAGTCGCGCGCACAACTGGCCAGCGACGTTGAGCAGGCCAAAGCCGCGCTCGGCCGCGAAAGCGACGCCCTGGCCGCCCAGATTACCGAATCCATTTTGCGGGGGACCGCCGCGTGAGATCGCTCGCCCGGTTCGTCACGCTGCTCTGTTCGAGCGCCGTGCTCTGTCTCGCCGAAGGCAGCGAGGCGGGCGGCGGCAATCTGCAGGGTTGGAAGTGGGCGAACTTCCTGCTGCTGGCCGCCGGCATCGGCTACCTGATTGGAAAGAACGCCGGGCCCTTCTTCGCCGCGCGCTCGCAATCCATCTCCAAGGACATTTCCGAATCCGAGCAGATCCGCCGCGATGCCGAAGCACGGGCCGCCGAGGTGGACCGGCGCCTCGCCAACCTGGGGGTGGACATCGCCGCGCTGCGCGCCGAATCGCAGCGGGAAGCCCAGTCCGAAACCGAGCGCCTGGCCGCTCACGCCGCCGCTGAAATCGCTAAGATCCAGACCCACGCCACGCACGAAATCGCAGCCGCCCAAAAGGCCGCCCGCATGGATTTGCGGCGCTATTCCGGCGAACTGGCGGTCGAACTGGCCGAACAGAAAATCCGCGCCCGCATGACTCCGGCTACCCAGGATTACCTGGTGCGCGGGTTTGTGCGCGATCTCCGATGACCAACTCCGCCGTAGCCTCGCGTTACGCCAACGCCATGGCGGATGTGGTGACCTCCGCGTCGTCTCCCTTGCGGCCCGAAATCGCCCTGGCCGAATTGCAGGCTTTCGAAACCACCCTGCGCTATTCCCCCGAGTTGCAAAATGCGCTCATCACGCCGGCGGTGCCGGCCGGCCGGAAGAAGGCCGTGGTCAACCGCATCGCCGATGCGCTCCAGCTTTCGCGCATCCCGCGCAATCTTCTATTTGTCTTGATCGATCATCGGCGCATCGCCTCGCTCGCCGGCATCATCCAAACTCTTGAGGTGGTGCTCGATGAGCGCCTGGGCTTCGCCCGCGCGGAAGTCTCTTCGCCGCGCGAACTCACCGGCGAGCAGCGCGCCGCGCTCAACAGCCGGCTGGAACAACTGACCGGCAAGCGTATCCGCATGCGCTTCGCCGTGGACGATTCTCTGATCGGCGGCGTGGTGGCCCGGATTGGTTCCACGGTCTACGACGGCTCGGTTCGCGGCGAACTGGCTGCTCTGGAACGCCGCCTGTGTGCGGAAAGTTAATCGGAAGGATTTATGGCTCAAATTCGAGCGGACGAAATAACCAGCATTCTGCGCCAGGAGATCGAGAATTACGAGCGGGCGATCGACGTCACCGAAACCGGCTCGGTCATCTCCGTGGGCGACGGCATCGCCAGAATCCATGGCCTGGAAAAGGTGATGGCGGGCGAACTGATCGAGTTCCCGCACGATGTCGCCGGCATCGCCATGAACCTGGATGAAGACCAGGTGGGCGCGGTGCTGCTGGGCGATTTCGCGGAGATCAAAGAAGGCGACGAGGTTCGCCGCACGGGCCGCATTATGTCGGTGCCGGTGGGCGAGGCTCTGATTGGCCGCGTGGTCGACGCCCTCGGCAAACCCATCGACGGCAAAGGTCCCGTCCTCACGGACCAGTTCAATCCGGTGGAACGCCTGGCCCCCGGCGTGGTGGCGCGCCAGCCCGTGAAAGAGCCGATGCAGACCGGCATCAAGGCCATCGACGGCATGATCCCCATCGGTCGCGGCCAGCGCGAGCTCATCATCGGCGATCGCCAGACCGGCAAGACCGCCATCGCGCTCGACGCCATCATTAATCAAAAGGGCGGCGACATGATTTGCATCTATGTCGCCATCGGCCAGAAGCGCTCGACGGTGGCCCAGGTGGTCAAGACGCTCGAAGACCACGGCGCCATGGAATACACCATCGTGGTCTCGGCATCGGCCTCCGACCCGGCGCCCATGCAGTACCTGGCGCCCTTCTCCGGTTGCGCCATGGGCGAGTACTTCCGCGACAGCAAGAAGCACGCGCTCTGCATTTACGACGATCTCTCCAAGCACGCCGCGGCGTATCGCGAAATCTCGCTGCTGCTCCGCCGCCCGCCCGGGCGCGAAGCCTTTCCCGGCGACGTTTTCTATCTGCATAGCCGCCTGCTGGAGCGCGCCGCCAAGTTGAACAACGAAAACGGCGGCGGTTCGCTCACCGCACTGCCGTTCATCGAGACGCAGGCCGGCGACGTTTCAGCGTATATTCCGACCAATGTCATTTCAATCACCGACGGGCAAATCTTCCTCGAAACCGATCTATTCAACTCCAATATCCGCCCGGCCATCAACGTCGGCATTTCAGTCAGCCGCGTGGGCGGCAACGCCCAGACCAAGGCCATGAAGACCATTGCCGGCAGCCTGCGACTGGATCTGGCGCAATACCGCGCGCTGGCGGCCTTCGCGCAATTCGGCTCCGATCTGGACAAAGCGTCGATCGATCAGCTCAACCGCGGCAAACACCTGGTGGAGATTCTCAAGCAGGGTCAATACCAGCCGCTGCCGCTCGAAAAGCAGGTTCTCATCATCTTCGCCGGCGTCAAGGGCCACCTGGACGATCTCCCGGTGGAACAGTGCCGCAAGTTCGAGGAGGAGCTATACCGCTTCGTCGACAACGCTCACCGCCCGCTGTTCGATGAGATCCGCACCAAGAAAGCTCTGGATGACGCGCTTACCGCCAAGGTGACCGAGGTCATCAAAGAATTCAAAGCCCGCTTCCTGGCGGAGAAGAAGTAAAAGAAGATGCCGAGCCTGATCGATATCCGGCGGCGCATCCGCTCGGTCAAGAACACGCAGCAGATCACCAAGGCCATGAAGATGGTCTCGGCGGCCAAGCTGCGCCGCGCTCAGGATCGCGTGATTTCCGCCCGCCCCTACGGAGCGCTGCTGCGCCACGTGCTGGCCGACGTGGCCGCCGCGGCTGCCGCGGATGAGCGGACCTCCGGCCATCCGCTGCTGGCCCAGCGTCCCGAACAGCGCATCCTGCTGGTGCTGATCACCGGCGACAAAGGCCTGGCCGGCGCGTTCAATGCGAACCTCATTAAGGGCGCGCAGGCGTTTATGGCGGAGAGAGCCGGCGCTACCGTGCAGTTGGAGCTGATCGGCCGCAAGGGCCGCGATTTCTTCCGCAAGCGCGGCGCCTCGATCAGTGGCGAGCACGTCAACATGGCCGCCAAAGTGGTCTTCGACGATACCGCCGCCATCGCTCGCAAGGCCATGGAGCTGTACCGTAACGAAGAGATTGACGCCGTCTGGCTGCTCTACAACGAATTCAAGAGCGTGATGGCGCAGAAACTCACACTTTCGCGGGTGCTGCCGATTCAACTGCCCGAGCAGGCCTCCACGGTGGACTACATTTTCGAGCAGCCGCCCGCGGAAATACTGGCCGCGCTGCTGCCGCGCTCGATCGAGATGGAGTTTTACCGCGCGCTGGTGGAATCGGCCGCCGCCGAGCATGCCGCCCGCATGACCGCCATGGAAGCGGCCACCTCCAACGCCGGCGACATGATTGAGAGACTGACTCTCTACATGAACCGCGTGCGCCAGGCCAGCATCACCAAAGAAATCATCGAAGTGGTCAGCGGCGCCGCCGCCGCGGAATAGAAAAAGAATGAGCCACGGATCAACGCAGATGAACACGGATCAGACAAGAACAAGAATAGTTATGTTTGGTTTTATCTGCGTTTATCTGTGTTCATCAGCGGCTAATCAGGTTTTTTAGGATTCTTATGGCAACTACCAACACATTGGTTATCGGCAAGGTCGTGCAGGTCTCCGGACCGGCCGTGGACTGTGAGTTCCCCGAGGGACAGATTCCCTTGATTTACACCGCCATCCGCGTGACCAGCGAAGGCTTCAAAGTCCCCCAACCCATGGACATTATCTGCGAAGTGCAGCAGCATATCGGCGAAGGCCGCGTGCGCACCGTGGCGCTGCAGCCCACCGAGGGGCTGGTGCGCGGCATGCAGGCCATCAGCCTGGGCCATCCGGTGGAAGTGCCGGTGGGTCCGGAGACGCTCGGCCGCGTGCTCAACGTGATCGGCCAGCCGGTGGATGAAATGGGCCCGGTCAACACCAAGCTGCATTACCCCATCCATCGTCCGTCGCCGTCGTTCGAGGACCAGTCCACGCGGCTGGAGATGTTCGAGACCGGCATCAAGGTGATCGATCTGCTGGAGCCCTACCTGGTGGGCGGCAAGATCGGCCTGTTCGGCGGCGCGGGCGTCGGCAAGACCGTCATCATCATGGAGCTGATCAACAACATCGCCCAGAATCACGGCGGTGTCTCGGTCTTCGCCGGCGTGGGTGAGCGTACCCGCGAAGGCAACGACCTGTGGCTCGAAATGCAGGAATCGGGCGTCATCGATCCGCACGACTACAAGAAATCCAAGTGCGCCCTGATCTACGGCCAGATGACCGAGCCGCCCGGGGCCCGTTTGCGTGTCGGCCTCACCGGCCTCACCGTGGCCGAGTATTTCCGCGACGAAGAAGGCCAGGACGTGCTGTTGTTCATCGACAACATTTTCCGTTTCACGCAGGCCGGTTCGGAGGTTTCGGCGCTGCTCGGCCGCATGCCTTCGGCCGTCGGCTACCAGCCCAACCTGGCCACCGAAATGGGCGAATTGCAGGAGCGCATCACCTCCACCAACAAGGGCTCCATCACGTCCGTGCAGGCCATCTACGTGCCCGCCGACGATTACACCGACCCGGCGCCGGCCACGGCCTTCGCGCACCTGGACGCCACCACCAACCTTTCGCGCGACATCGCCTCGCTGGGCATTTATCCGGCCGTCGATCCGCTGGCTTCCACGTCCCGCATCCTCGATCCGCTGATTATCGGCGAGGATCACTACAGCGTGGCCCAGATGGTCAAAGGAATTCTGCAGCGCTACAAAGACCTGCAGGACATCATCGCGATTCTGGGCATCGACGAACTCTCCGACGAGGACAAGCTGGCCGTGGCGCGCGCCCGCAAGATCCAGAAATTCCTTTCCCAGCCCTTCCACGTGGCCGAGCAGTTCACCGGCTACAAGGGCAAGTACGTGAAACTGGCCGACACCGTGCGGGGCTTCCGGGAGATCGCCGAGGGCAAGCACGACAACGTGCCGGAGCAGGCGTTCTACATGCAGGGCACCATCGAAGAAGTGCTGGAAAAAGCCGAAGCGATGAAGCAGGCGTAGCATGGCCGACTTACTCGAACTGGAAATTGCGACGCCGGCACGCCAATTGGTGCACGAGCAGGTTTCCGACGTGCAGATCCCCGGCAAGGACGGCTATCTGGGGATTCTGCCCGGCCACGCCGCGCTGCTGGGCCTGCTGGGCGCCGGCGCGCTGAGCTACGCCGCGGGCGGCGGCGCAAGGCGCTATCTGGCGATTGCCGGCGGCTTTCTGGAAGTATTGGAAGACCACGTGCGCGTGCTGGCAGATTCAGCCGAGCGCGCCGAGGACATCGACGTGGACCGCGCGAAGTCGGATTTGCAGCGAGCGCAGGAGCAGTTAGCCAGCACCGCCGCCGACACCGATCCGGCCGTCGCGCTGGCGGCGGTGAACCATGCACAGGCACGCATCGACGCGGTGGAGCGGCGCTAGGGGGAGTAGTCAGTTTGCCCCGGCGCCCAACGATCGCTCAGGCGGTCGGTGCACAGAAGGGCCTGCCGCAGGACTGATCGGCACAGGACAGCCACCCTTCCCAGATGTGGATTTCCTGAGGTTCTTGGTGTCCACTTCCGCGGTATGGGCGTTTTGCGTCCGAGTGGTCTGCCCCTGCCGGTCGAAGGTGAGATCACATCGAGCTCTCTCGCGCCGCTTTGAGGCGCTTTACGGTAAGCCCACTTGCGAGGAAGTAGCCGCAGCCGGATCTCTGCCTCGTTTCCAGGACACTCATCAGGCGAGTTGCGGTTAGTGCAGCCTCGGAACAGTTGGCACTCGCCTTGACATTGCCGGGGCTTGGGAATAAGTGTGTACTGGTGTGCCCATGAAAAAACTCGCTAAGAGTTTCGGCGTTATTGCCATCGGCGCCGTAGCTGCCGCACTTGCGTTTAGCCAGCAAGGAGCACCGGACGACTTCACGCACGTCGTGCGGTTGAACAAGACGTGGTCGTCAGCCGATGGGGATAGCATCACGGTCGAAGAGGTACGAGGCCCCTCTTCAAACTGGATCACCGGCGCCCAATACGAGGTGGTAGGCAGATACAAGCTCACCTCGCGAGACAAGGCGGGGCTTGGGGTATTCCTGACAACCTCCAGCAGACGTACCAAGCCCCCGGTTTCACCGCAGCAGGCGATGGAGGTTTTCAAAGGCGAAGGACAGTTCCGGCTCCGCGTGCGCATCTGGTACGAATTGGCTGATTGTGGGATCGGCTCCCCCTGCGGTCCCCATGTCAGCCTCTACCCTGTCCCGCGTGGAGAAGCATTTCTAGATGCCTATTTCTAATCCTGGAATCTAGGCTCATGATGGATCGGCAACTAGCGGCAGTTCCCGGAAGCCTCATCTCCCCGAATGGTCCGAATCCCGTGCTTGTAGCCCCTCGAATCGCTGTTTAAGGCAGAGGGTGTCAGCATTATCGGCAGGTAGACGGGGGTATGCCGGTCACTTGTGAGCCACTTGGCTGTTTTGTCGCCATCCCGTACACATGGTATCGTCGGGCCGGCGCTCAGAAGTATTGAGAGAGCGAGGCTTCAGTCACGATTCACCAAGTTCCGACAGAACCTCTGCGTAAAGATCGGGGCCTATCCAGAATCGAGCAGTCTGGATCAATTCATCGAGTACCGGTTTCGCCAAATCGATGAGACCAGCTCGCTTGGCAGCCGCTACGACACCGAGCAAGCCAGTGATAGCCAAGCCCGCCGCGCTGGCCGCCCGGCGCCCTCGCCTTTCATCCACCAGCAGGAGGTCGGCTCGAAGTTCGATTGCGAGCACGATTGCTTCGGCCTCGCCAAAGTCCAGGTACTCGCGGAGCTCTTGTACGCGCTTCCGGTCGTTTGCAGTTGCTACTCTCAGCCACGGCTGTGCAGGAAGGTCGATCGCAGGCGGCAGGTCACTCTTGGAGCGCATTAGTTCCTCATACACGGCAGACGGAATCAGGACTTGGCGATAAAGCAAAGCCAGGAGATCAAGTCGTCCTATGCGCGCAAGATTCAGGACCGGCGATGTGTCGGAGACGACGATCAAGTCCGTTCCGTCTGGCGCAGAGCTTGAAGATCCTCCCGGAATTCCACCACTCCGTAATGGATGGGAATCCGGCGCTCCGCCATCAATGCCTGAAAGGCGAGCTGGCTGATCCCGGCCAGACTACTCGCTTGTCCGAGTGTCAGCCGCTCCTGCTGGAACAGAGCTAATGCAAGCTCCTGCTTCAGCTCAGGCTCGGTAATGTGAGCCGCTGTGAGGATTTCATCTGGGATCGTGACCGGCATCTTCTTCTTTTGCATTATACCGCTCTTGCTCTCCAGGTCCGCCCGATTCGGCATTCCACGGCCTCCGCCTGTAATTCGGCCCAGACCGCGCCAGCCACAATCACAGTTCTGTAATGCTGGCAGGAGAAGTAGAGTGCCGCTGTTCCGACTGCCCGCTAGTCGCAGCGTAGCGCCACCATCGGGTCGACGCGCGTCGCGCGGCGCGCCGGCAGCCACGCGGCTACAACCGTAAGCGCGGTCACGGCAGCCGCACTGATTGCATAGATGCGCGGGTCGAGCGGCGATACACCCAGCACCATCGTGCGGGCGGAACGCGCCGCCAGGCCCAGCAGTCCCAGCCCAAACGGCACTCCCCACGCTGCCATGCGCAGCGATTCGCCCAGGATCATCCGCTGGATCTCGCCCGGACGCGCGCCCAGCGCCATCCGCAGACCCAGCTCGCGCGTCCGCCGGTTCACCGAATACTGCACCACGCCGAAGAGGCCCGCCGCGGTCAACAGAACGCCGAACGCTCCCATCCCCGAGGCCACCGAGGCCATCATGCTGTCCCACGAAAGCGCCTGGTCCATCTGGCGGCGCAGCGTGCTCGCGTCATACACCAGGCTTCGCGGGTCGAAGCGCTTCAGCTCCTGGCGCGCGGCACGCTCCAGCAGCGCCGGCTCGCCGGCCGTTTCGACCATGAACGTCACGTCTCCCAGCGGCATTTGGGCGTACGGCAGAAAAAGATACGGCGAGGGCTCTTCATGCAGCGAGTTGGAGGGTGCGTCCTCGGCGATCCCCACCACCTGGCGCTGCTTCGCATTGACCGAAATCCACTGGCCCAGCGGGTTCCGCCCGGGTAGCATCTGGCGCGCCAGTGTCTGAGAGACCACCGCGACCGGCGGGCTGCCTTCACGGTCGCCCGGCTCAATGCCGCGGCCCGCCATCACGCGGGTGCCCATCAGCTTGAAATAGTTGCCACCCACATTGTTTGCCAGAACATCAAGTGGTGGCTGGCCGGCGGCTTCCACGCGGACCGACCACCCGCCGCCCGAACCTGAGAGCGGCAACCTTCGGGCGTAAGTGACCCCGCGGACTCCCGGCAGAGCGGCCAACCGCTCGCAAGCCGGTTCGGCCCAGGTAGCGGCAGTCCCGCGCCAATCCTGAGCCACCGCCAGCACCAGCAGGTTCTTGTGCGGATCCAGGCCCGGCCGCACTGCCGCGGCGTTGCGCAGGCTCGAAACGAACAGCACCGCGCAGCCCGCCAGCGCCACGCTCACTGCCACCTGGCCCACGATCAACACTCTCCGCTGCCATCCACCCCGCATTCCGGCAGCCCCCTGTTCGGACTTCAGCACTTCCGAAATGTTCAGCCGCAGGGCGTGCCGGGCCGGCGCCAAACCGGCCAAAATCACCGAAAGCAGCAGGGCGGCCACGGCGTAGAGCAGCACGCGCGTGTTCAAGGCGATTCCGAAATCGACGTGAACCTCGGCAGCCGAAATGAACTGAGCGACTTTCTTCATGAATATGTCCGCCACCCCGAGGCCCAGCCCGGCCCCCGCGACGCTCAGCACAGCGGTCTCTACCAGCAGTTGACGCGTCACCCTCCACCCACTCGCGCCCAACGCGATCCTGACGCCGAGTTCCTTGCGGCGTGTCTCGGCCTGTGCCAGCCGCAACTGCGCCACGTTGGCGCAAGCCACAAAAAGAATGGCTCCCAGGATCAGCAGCAGGCCGCCGCCGAAGATCAGGTTGGCCGCCCATTTAAACGCATATTTCGATTCCAGAATCGTGCCCGTGGCGCCGGCGGGCGCGGGCTTGTGCTTTCCTTCGCCGCGAATGGCGGCATCCAGCACGGCCGCGGCATGCGGCGCGCTCACGCCCGGCTTGAGTCGCGCCACCAGGTAGAATTGGCCATTCCGCGATTGTTGCTCGCGGCGGTCGAAGACCGTGAACCAGGCGTCGGTGCTGAGCCAGATGTCTGTCACCACGCCGCGTGTCAGCCCGGTGAACTGGGCCGGCATCACGCCAGCCACCAGGAAAGCATGCTTGTTCAGCAGAACGGTCTTGCCGACCACGTGCGGGTCGCCGCCGAAACGCTTCAGCCAGAGCTGGTGGCCCAGCACGGCCTGGGGCCGGCCTTCGGCCGCCTCCACCGAGGCCACGCCCAGCTCAGCCCGTAAGCCTAGCACCACGAAGTAATTCGGCGTGACCGGGCTGGTGAGAGGGAACGAATTCTCTTCGGCGCCGCCCAACATAGTGGCACGACGTTGGAAGGCCACCAGGCTCATCAGGCCATCGCCCGCCTGGGCCATGTCCTGGTAATCCGGCCAGCCATAGGAATCAAAAAGCTGCCCATCATCCGCGCGGGATATTACATTTACCAGTTCCGCCGGCCGTTCCACGGCGATCGGGCGCAACAGCGCGGCGTCCACCACGCTGAAGATACCGGCGGTCAAGCCAATCCCCAACGCCATCGACAATACGGACAGCGCCGTAGCCCCGGGGCTCTTGGCGAGCAGGCGCATCGCCACGCGAAGGTCCTGCCATAGTGACGCGAGTGGTTCCACGAGGGTCGTAAGCTCCTACCGTTATGACGAACATATCGCCAATTTGTTCACGATATTCCGGTAAGAATATATCACATCTCGCGGCGGAGATCCGCGGAACCCCGAACATCTTCGTCTGTATGGTGGGCGATACTGGTACCATGAGTGCTCTCCTGACGCCTTTTGCGCTTCGTGAAATCCTGTTTCGCAACCGCATCGCCGTTTCGCCGATGTGCCAGTATTCGAGCGAAGACGGATTTGCCAATGACTGGCACCTGGTCCACCTGGGCAGCCGCGCCGTGGGCGGGGCTGCACTGGTGATGACCGAAGCCGCCGCGGTCGAAGCTCGCGGCCGCATCTCACCCCAGGACCTGGGCATCTGGAAGGACGAGCACGGCGAGTTCCTGGCTCGCATCGCGGCATTTGTGCGGCAACAGGGCGCGGTGGCGGGCATCCAACTGGCGCACGCCGGGCGCAAGGCTTCGACACGCCGGCCATGGGATGGCGACGGCGTGATTCCCGAATCGGACGGCGGATGGCGGGCCGTGGCGCCCAGCGCGATTCCCTTTAATCCGGGCGATCCCGCGCCGGCGGAATTATCGAAAGCGGAGATCCGGGGCATTGTGGATGCGTTCGTCGCGGCCGCTCGCCGCGCGCTCCGCGCCGGCTTCCAGGTGGCGGAGATTCACGCCGCGCACGGATACCTGGTGCACGAATTTCTCTCGCCGTTGAGCAACCAGCGCACCGACGAATATGGCGGCGCGTTCGAGAACCGCATCCGCCTGGCGCGCGAAGTGGCCGAAGCGGTGCGCGCGGTGTGGCCGGCCGGCCTGCCGCTGTTCGTGCGCATCTCAGCCACGGACTGGGCGCCGGGCGGCTGGGACATCGATGAGTCGGTCGAACTGGCGCGGCGGTTGAAGGCCGTGGGCGTCGACCTGATCGACTGCTCATCGGGAGGCGCGGTGCCGCACCAGAAGATCGCGCTGGGCCCCGGCTACCAGGTGCCCTTCGCGGCGCGCATCCGCAAAGAAGCCGGAGTGGCGACGGGCGCGGTCGGCATGATCACCACGCCGCGGCAGGCCGAGGAAATCCTGAGCGCGGGACAAGCCGACCTGGTCCTTCTGGCGCGCGAGTTTCTGCGCGACCCATATTTCCCGCTGCACGCCGCGAAAGCGCTGGGCGGGGAAGTGAAGCCGCCGTCACAGTATTTGCGCGCGTTCTGACTTCATTCGCTTGGGGCGGAGCTACAATTGCCTAGGGCATTATGTTCTCAAACCACAAGCGAGTTCATTGGACGGCGTTGGCCGTCGCGCTGCTGGGGGCCTGGGCGCTCACGGCACAGAGCGGGGGCGATGCGCTGCGGCGCGGCTTTGAGAATCCGCCGGATAGCGCCAAGCCGCGGGTCTGGTGGCACTGGATGAACGGCAACATCACCAGGGAGGGCATTCAGGCCGACCTGGAGTGGATGAAGCGCGTGGGCATCGGCGGCTTCCAGAACTTCGACGCGGCGCTCACGACGCCGCAGATTGTCGACCATCGCCTGGTCTACATGACGCCCGAGTGGAAGGACGCCTTCAGGTACGCCGCCACGCTGGCGGACCGGTTGGGCCTCGAGATGGCGATCGCCGGTTCGCCGGGTTGGAGCGAGAGCGGCGGCCCGTGGGTTCCGCCGGCGCAGGCGATGAAGAAGGTAGTATGGAGCGAGACCCGCGTGGAAGGCGGCCGGCCGTTCACTGGCGCGCTGCCCAAGCCGCCGTCCACCACCGGCCTGTTCCAGAACATCCCGCGCCCGGGACAGCCGACCATGTATAACGGCGCTCCGGCGGAATACTATGCCGACAGCCAGGTGGTGGCATTTCGCGCGCCGGAAAACGAGATCGCGCTCGGGGAGCTCGAACCCAAAGTGACATCGAGCGGCGGCCATTTCGAGTTCGCCGCGCTGACCGATGGCGATCTTGCCAAGACCACCGCGCTTCCGGCCGCGGCGCCAGGCGACAAGGCTTGGATCCAAGTCGAATTTGCCCGCCCGCAGACGATTCGCGCGCTCACTCTGGTGGCGTCCGGCGGCGCGGAGCTTGAAGCCGGCGACGACGGGGCAGCGTTCCGAAGCATCGCAACGGTTGCCGGGGGCCGGGGGATCGAGCGGACCATTTCATTCCCGGCAACCACGGCGCGATTCTTTCGGGTGACGTTCCCCACATCGGCCACCGCTACGGCAACGCCCGCCGATTTCCAGGTGGCCGAACTGGCCCTGCACGCCGACGCGCGCGTGAACCGCTTCGAGGAGAAAGCCGCTTTTGCCGCGACGCCCGATCTTTACGCATTCGCCACGCCGCCCGTCGCGGCCGCGGATGCCATCCGCAAGCAGGACACCATCGATCTAACCGCCAGGATGCAGCCCGATGGGAGGCTGGAGTGGACTCCGCCGCCCGGCCGTTGGGTGGTGCTTCGGATGGGCTATTCGCTGACCGGCTCGCACAACAACCCGGCATCGCCCGAAGCCACCGGCCTCGAGGTCGACAAGCTCAGCAGCGCTTCGGTGAAGGCTTACTTCACTCACTATCTGGACATGTACAAGGAGACGCTCGGGCCGTTGATGGGCAAGCGCGGCTTGCAGTACATCGTCACCGACAGTTGGGAAGCCGGCGTCCAAAACTGGACCGACGATATGATCGCGCAGTTCACCAGGCGGCGCGGCTACGATCCGCGGCCATGGCTGCCGGCGCTGACGGGCCGCGTGGTGGAGAGCGCCGAATCGAGCGACCGCTTCCTGTGGGACTTCCGCAAGACCATCGCCGACCTGACCGCCGAGTGCCATTACGACCAGCTCACCACACTGCTCGGCGAGCGCGGGATGGCACGCTACAGCGAGTCGCATGAAACCGGCCGCGCGTTTATCGCAGACGGCATGGAGGTGAAGCGGACGGCGGCCGTCCCCATGAGCGCCATGTGGACGCAGCGGCCGGGCGTGAACGCGGAGCAATACGGGTACGACGCGGACATCCGCGAATCGGCCTCGGTGGCCCACATTTACGGACAAAACCTGGTGGCCGCCGAATCGCTGACGGCGCGCGGCAGCGACGGGGCGTGGGCCTGGTCGCCCGAGACGCTCAAGCCGACCGCCGATAAAGAGCTGGCGATGGGGTTGAACCGCTTCGTGATCCACACCTCGGTGCACCAGCCGGTGTCGGACAAAATACCGGGGCTCGGGCTGGGGCCGTACGGCCAGTGGTTCACCCGGCATGAGACTTGGGCGGAAGTAGCCAAGCCCTGGACTACTTACCTGGCGCGCAGCTCCTACATGCTGCAACAGGGGAAGTTTGTTGCCGACATCCTTTATTACTACGGTGAAGATTCGAACCTTACGGCGATTTTCCGGGATCACTCGCCCGACATACCGGCCGGTTATAACTTCGACTATGTGAATGCCGATGCGTTAGTGCACTTACTAACAGTAAAGAATGGGAAGATCGTCACACCGAGCGGGATGAGTTACCGTGTGCTGGCGCTCGACCCGCGCGCCAAACACATGTCGCTGGCGGTATTGCGCAAGGTCCGCGACCTGGCGAACGCCGGAGCGGTGGTGGTGGGAGCGAAGCCGGTTGACGATCCCAGCCTCAGCGATGACGCGGCGGAGTTCCATGCCGTAGCCGGCGAGTTGTGGGACAAGGGCAAAATTCGTGCCGGGCAGGCGCTGGCGGAAGCGCTCCCTGGGCCGGATTTCGAATATACCAGGCCGCGGGCCGATACGAATCTGCTGTTCGTACACCGTGCGTTGCCGGACGGGGAAATCTACTGGGTGGACAACCGTAAGGATCGCGTGGAGCAAGTGGACGCCATTTTCCGCGTGGCGGGAAAAGCCGCGGAACTGTGGCGCCCCGAGACCGGCAAGACAGAGCCTGCGTCTTACCGCACGGCCGGCGGACGCACCACCGTGCCCCTGCGCCTGAACCCTTTTGAAGCCGTATTCGTGGTGTTTCGGGGCGCGGCGCGGACTCGCTCGCGAACGCTGCCGGAACCGGTGGAGACGCGTCTCGGTGCGCCTGAAGGCGGATGGGATGTGGCCTTTCAGCCGAACCGCGGAGCGCCCGCGAAGATGGCGATCGACCGCCTGAGTTCATGGAGTGAGAGCAGCGACCCCGGCGTAAAGTACTTCTCCGGCACGGCCACTTACACGGGGCGCATCCAGGCGCCGGCTGCGTGGTTCCAGAAGGGCGCGCGGCTGTGGCTGGACCTGGGTAGCGTGAAGAACCTGGCGGAAGTTTGGGTCAATGGAAAACCGCTGGGAGTGGTGTGGAAGACACCCTTCCGGGTGGACGCAACGGAGGCACTCACGCCGGGCGCCAACCTGGTTGAGGTGAAGGTGACGAACCTGTGGGTGAACCGGTTGATCGGCGATCAGCAGCCGGATGCGCCGCGGAAGTTCACGTACACCACGCAGCCATTCTACAAAGCCGATTCGCCGCTGCTGCCTTCGGGGTTGCTGGGGCCGGTGGAAGTAGTGAGCGTGAAGCAGGGTCGGTAAAAGCAAAAGCGGCCTTCCCCACATTGCTGTGAGGAGGCCGCCCGAGTATTGCCGTTGAACGAGTGATTAGGTGGTGGCTCTCTTCGCCACGACTTCGGTCGGGGGCGGAGCGTCCTGGCCACCCATCGCGGGCCGCGTGATCTTCAGCTTCAGCGAATCGCCATCGAGTGTGCCCTCGTACTTGGTCACCATGTCGCCGTTCTGAGTGGTGCGCTTCACTTCGAAGTAAATCTTATTGCCGTCCACTTTGCCGTTGGAGATTTCCTGGTCGGGAGGAGGAGCAGCAGTATCGCCACCGCCGCCGCCACCGCGACGACCGCCCATCATGGCCGGAATGGAGCCAGTCAGCTTGGTGCCGTCTTGTTTCAGTGTGATCGTTGTCGGACGGCCGGGGCCACCGTTGCGGCCTGCCATCTCATATGTCCACTTGCCGGTTACGTCGGCCGCAAATGCGACGAACGCAACGACAAGCAGAAGTGTCGTTACAAAAAGCAGCTTTTTGGTCATGAAAACTAGGCGTTCCCTCTAGCCGGTTGGTTACAAGCTGGACGCCAAAGAAGGACTTTCTTTAACAGAACGGCGCGCGGCCAAGGGAGTAGAGGAATGCTGGCCAGCCAACCCATCTCATTGATTCTAAAGATACTCGATGATGGTTTCGCCACACGCCGCGCGGGCGCGGGGCGGCTGGCAGATCCGGGAGATATACTGAGCACTGACTGGAGGTACGAATCTTGAGGCTCACCCGACGGGCAGTAATCAAGGGGCTGGCCAGTTTGCCGGCGGCGCAATGGATTCGGGCGCAGGGCGGCCGCGCCAGGACCATCGCCCCCGGGGTTTTCCGCGGCGACTGGGAATCCTTGCGGGAATACCACGCGCCGGATTGGTTCCGCGACGCCAAGTTCGGCATCTGGGCGCACTGGACGGCGCAATGCGTTCCGGAACAAGGCGACTGGTACGCGCGTAACATGTACATCCAGGGCGAAGCGCAGAACAAGTATCACGTGGAACATTACGGGCACCCGTCGAAGTTCGGCTTCCTGGAGA
>JBEKQS010000003.1:0-53991 GCA_049519475.1 Bryobacteraceae bacterium
GGGCGCGAACTCGCCGGGAACGCCGAGCATTCGCATGCGAACCGGATGCGATTCCACCACCACTTCCGCAACCGCTCCCCCCAGCCCGCCCACTACCGTGTGCTCCTCGATGGTGACAATCGGCCCGGCGGCGGCCGCCTCCACGATCGCCTGCCGGTCGAGTGGGCGGACACTGGACATGTTCAGTACCCCCGCCCGGATCCCGTCCGCTTCCAACAGCGAGGCCGCCTCCAGTGCCCGGCACACCATCGTGCCGTTGGCGATCAGGGTGATATCCGAACCGTCGCGCAGCCGGGGCGCGCGGCCGATCTTGAATTCATACCCGGCTGGGTGCACCACGGGGACCGGCATGCGGCTCAGCCGCAGGAATACCGGCCCATCGTACGCAGCCGCTGCGCGCATGGCCGCCGCCGTCTCCACCGGGTCGGCCGGCACGATCACCGTCATGTTCGCGATGGCGCGCGTCCACGCCAGGTCTTCGATCGAATGGTGCGTCGGCCCCAGTTCGCCGTAGGCCATGCCGCTCGACATTCCGCAGAGCTTGACGTTGGAACGGCTGTATCCCAGATCCACCTTCACCTGTTCGAGAGCACGCGCGGTCAGAAAGCAGGAAGCCGCGCACACAAACGGAATCAATCCACCGTTGGCCAGCCCGGCGCTGACCCCCACCATGTTCTGTTCCGCGATCCCCACGTTCACCAGCCGGTCGGGGAAACGTTTCTTGAACTCCTTCAGGTTGGACGAGCCGATCGAGTCATTGGCCACCACCACGATCCGCGGGTCCGCCGCCGCCAGCGCGACCAGCGTATCGGAAAAGGCCTTGCGGCAATCGTATAGGGTGCTCACCGGCCGGCCTCGTCCAACTCCGCGAGCGCCGCCGCTAGCTCCTCCGCGGTGGGAACCCGGTGATGCCATTCCACCCGGTCCTCCATAAACGACACGCCGCGGCCCTTGTGCGTGTGGGCGATCACGCAGTTCGGCAGCCCGGCTTCGAATGGAACGTCGCGGAAGGTGCGGATCAAGCTGTCCATATCGTGGCCGTCCACTTCTTTCACCGCCCAGCCAAAGGCGCGCCATCTATCCGCCAGCGGCTCCAAGCCTATGGTGCGCTCAGTCTCGTCCCCCTGTTGCAGGCGGTTCCGGTCCACGATCACGGTCAGGTTATCGAGCCGGAACTGAGATGCTGCCATGGCGGCTTCCCAGTTGCTGCCCTCCTGCAATTCGCCGTCCCCGGTCAGCACGAACGTCTTCCAGACCGCGCCGGTAATCTTCGCCGCTTTGGCCGCACCGACGCCGATCGGCAGCCCGTGCCCCAGCGGGCCGGTGTTGGCTTCCACTCCGGGAACTTTGTTCCGGTCCGGATGCCCGTTCAGCATCGAGAGTGGCTTCATGTACCCCGCCAGCCGCTCGCGCGGAAAGAACCCGGTCTCCGCGAGCGTGGCGTAGAGCGCGCCGGAACAGTGCCCCTTGCTGAGAATGAAGCGGTCGCGATCCGGCAGGCGCGGATTCAGTGGATCGATTCTCAGTACGCCCCAGTACAAGGCCGCAAGGATATCGGCGATCGACAGATCGCCGCCGGGATGCCCCAGGTGCGCGGCATGAACCATCTGCAGGCTGTCCCGGCGTATGCGGTGCGCCAATCGCGCGCCGGCTGCGCAATCGATCCCTGGTTCGGTCTGGAGTCGGTCGGGCATTCGCATTTTTATGCCTAACTGAAATTGGATGCTATCACTGCACCGGGTTCGTGTCAAGGTGTGTGTCTGAAAAGTCTGTCAGGCGAAGAGCGCATCGTTTTGGCCCCGTACGCTGCGCCGGGCTACACCCGGTTCGGCGGTCCAGCCCGCAGGATCGCCTGTTGGGGGCTGATATCAACGGCTGACGGTGATGGCGGGTGCGCCGGTATCCCGGGTCCGATTGTCCGCGAAACGAACTTGCACGATCAACTCGGGCGCCCGAGGGGTTATCGCGTCCCCGCTCAGCATCTATGTCCAGCCGGCAGTGGCGGAGCCCTGGACAGTTGGATAAGCCTTTTGCACGTCAGGGCGGTCCCGGCTGACCAAGGCGGCAATCGCCACCGCGCATCCACACCCGCCATGTTTCGCATTCATATTATGGCGCCTCCAACCTGTATTTGGCCACCGGCGTTGGCCGGCACGTGCTGCTTCATCAGGTCCTCAATCAAGCCGCCCCAGCGGAACGTCTGAAGCCACCTATTGTAGAAATCGGAGTTGATTCTTACTGGGTCTGCTTCAGCGCCTTTCTGCGATTGGCGTTCCAGATGATAGAGCTCGACTGAAGAGCAGTACCTGTTCGTATAGCCATGCTTCACGAAACGGAGACAGAGGTCGGAGTCTTCGAAGTTCGCGACAATATACGACTCATCCCAGCCGCCGACCTGCTCAAAGGCCGTGCGCCTTACGAGCAGCGCGGCGCCGGTCACCGCGGGTACGGCCCGGTCGACACATGCCTCCGGCCAGTCTCTCGGAAGGCCCTTGAAATAGTGAATATTGACCCAAAGTCTGTACGGGTAAATGTCCGGATAAAAGTACATTCCCGCATGCTGTATCGAACCGTCTTCGTAGAGCAGTTTGCATCCTAATGCCCCCAGGTGCGGGTCGGCGTTATGATGCGCCAATAAACTTGTCGTCCAACCAGGTTTGGTCGGGAAGACATCTGAATTCAGGAACAGCAGAAAGGGGGCGGAACTGGCGGCGGCCCCGACGTTGTTAGCCGCCGCATAACCGGAGTTCCGCTCCATCACCAGAACCTTGAACGGCACTCGATAGAGCTGCGCGAGATGAAATACATACGATTCGAATTCAGCGCCGCCCCGCGAAGGATCGTCCAGCACGTAGATAAGTTCGGAAGCGGAGATGGCGGGATCGTTGGCGAACTGCGCGAGCTGGTGCTCCATCAGCTCCACGCGCCCGTACAGCGGCACGACGATCGAAAGTTCGGGGTTGGACGGGCTTGACCCGAATGATAGCGTACGGGCGGCACGGGCGCCGGGTAGTCCAGCCCTTGCCCTGCTGATTGCGGGCGCGATGTGATTGGCCATCAGCGCCGAGCTGAAAAGAGGCTCGAACGGAATGATTCCCAGGATGTAACGCTGGGACAGGAACGGATCGGTGGAAGGGCTCAGCGCCAGCTCCACTACCTGGCCGTCTTTCAAAACGGCGCGCAGAAGTCCGCCCCCGGTGGCCGGCGCCTCAGTCGAAAGAAAGGTCAGGAAACCATGATTGTCCATGGTGTCGTCTGAAAAGCGCTTTTGACAATGCGCCGCTACGTCCTTTCGCGGATGGCGCATGAGTTCCGCCGCGGGCACGGCCTGAACATGTTGTCCCAGAACGAACTCCAGCCGGAGCAACTGCTGCCCAGGATCCCAAATCCACCCGTGGAGAAATAGCGACGTCGCATCCGGGCTCACGCAATGATCCAGGCAGACGGCGAACCGTTTGTCGAGGAGCTCAATCGTGGACCCGGAATGTAGGGCGGGATTGGAAGGCTGTGCCGGCGCGCCAGAGCGAACCGCGTTATACACAGCTCCAAGGCGCGTTCTGAGACTGGCCGCTAAAGACATAACCAGGAACCGATCTATGCTAGCACACCGTTCGACAACGACTTATAGAGCTCGACATGAGCCGCCACCGCCCGGTCCACCGGGAAGACAGGGCGGATCGATTCACGGAGGCGCTCCCACAATCCTTCAGAGTGCGCCGCGCGGAGCAGGGTGTCGGCAAGGCTTTCCGGATCGTTCACCCGGAAATGCAAGCCATCCACGTCGTCCCGGACCTTTTCCGCCATGCCGCCGATGTTGCTGCATATCACAGGGCGCCGGTGCATGAACGCCTCCTGAATCGATAGAGGCGCGTTCTCCCACCATGTGGAAGGCACGACAACCCAATCCACTTCCTCCATGAGCGATGGAAGATCGCCTTGCGCATATTCGGGGAACACCGTCACGTTGGCCGGCGTCCGCGCGAGTGACTCCTTAAGACTCGCCTGAAACTCGGGCGACTGTTTATCGAGGTTGCTGCCGTGGATACGCAAATGAATATCGCGGTATCCACGCTCAGTCAGAATCCGCATGGCGGCCAGAAGAACCTGAAGACCTTTGAAGGGGTTCAACTGGCCGAAATATCCGATGCGTCCGCGGCTTTCGCCCGGTGCAATGGCTCTAGCGGGGGCTTCCTTTTGCAGGGAACGGCCATTCTCAATGAGATGAAGCTTGTCTTGGGGCAACCCCCACGACAAATACCGGTCAAGCAAAAACCGGCTAGGCGAGACAAAAGCATCGACATTCTCCAGATGAGACTTGATGAAGAGATCCCGAAGAAAGAAATCCTGCGGCGTGCGATCCGGAAAACACTCATGACAGCGGAGCGGCGTGGCATGGTCGCACAGACCGCGATCCCGTGTCCGGACCATCTGGCCGTCGGCCGCGCAGATCGGCACGAACTCGTGCAATGTATACACAATCGCCGCGCGGGGAAGAACGTTGCGCACCTGCCGAACCATCTCGATGCCCAAGTGCAGAGTGTGAGTGAAGTGGACCACATCCGGCCGGAGACTCTCCAGGAACTCCCGAAAATACAGCGTGATGGCGGTCTGCTCTTTTTGGCTGAGGAAGAACAGGTCCAAATGATCCGAGTAGAAGAGAACCTCGCGTTTGGTCTCTCCGGGAACGGATTGAAATGGCGTGCCCAGCCGCCGAAGGTGCGTCTGTGGGCCGATCCGCGCCATGTAAAAAGCGTCATACTCAAGTTGCACCATGCGCTGGAACAACTCGAACGACGCGATCTCCGCGCCGCCCGCAATGAAAGTCGGATGGCCGTGCGATACGTGCAGGATTCTCACAGTGTTTGCTCGCGGAAGCCTAGTATGCTACCACAGTTGAGAGGTCTCCGCTTGCGGTGCAAGGGCCGCCCCAGATGAACGCGCAGGGCTTTGTGGATGTCGCCGATGTGACGACCGTGTCGGGCTGGGCCTGGTCGCCGGACGCTCCCTACCAGCCCGTTTACGTGGACCTCTACGACGGTGAGCTGCTGTTGGCTCGACTGCGCGCCGACCTGTACCGCAAGGACCTTGCCGAGGCATCCAGGGGCGACGGCTGCCACGCGTTTCAATACACCGTCGATGAGGCGCGCCGGGACGGTTGCGAGCATGAGATCCGTGTCTGTTTCGAAGGCACTGGTATCGACTTGACAAACAGCCCCTGCCACGTTCTGTTTGGCGACTCGCCACACCGCACGCACGAACTGGCCTGCGCCCTGCGGGCGATCGCGCCAGTTGCCACCTGGAACGTGGACCTGGTTGAGTCTACCGATGGAAACCTGGCTCTTCAGGGCTGGGCATTGCCGTCCCTGACCGGACAAGCTGGTTCCTTCGCGGTCAATGGCGCGCCCCTTTCAACGGCCGATCAGGTTTCCTATCCGCTGTGGCGTCCGGACGTGGCGGACATCTTCTGGTTTGTTCCGCACAGCGCCCGATCCGGGTTTGCCTGCTCAATCGACTGGCGAACCCTCGGCTACGCTGAGGCGGACATATTACGAGTCGATTATGTCGACGCGAAGAGCATGAGCCCCTGGGATAACTATCAAGCTTTCTATCTTCGTCCCGGCTTGCTGAATGCTCGTTACGCGATACCCCCAGAGGAAAGTATTTTGCGGGTGGCTGGATATACAAGTGCGGCCAAGTTTCTACTGGACGGATATACGACGCTCGTCAAACTGCAGAGGGTTGTTGAGAAGGTTGCCGGCCGATCGCTAAACACGTTTTCCAGCATCCTGGACTGGGGTTGCGGCTGTGGCCGCCTGACACGGCATCTGATCGAAGCGCTCGAGGGCGCGGATACTCAGATTGTGGGAATCGATATCGATCACGAAAATGTTCAATGGTGCAAGACTCACCTTCCGCGGGCATCGTTCGATTCGTGCGAGCTGGATCCGCCAACGAATTTACCGGCCGCGGCATTTGACCTGATTATCGGGCTTTCCGTGTTCACCCACCTGGATGAGGCTACTCAGTTCGCCTGGTTGGATGAATTGAAACGCGTGGCTATGCCCGGGGCGCTGCTGTTGTTGTCGGTTCATGGAAACACGTCGGTGTGCCGATCGAACGTGAGCCTGGAATGGCTCGATCGGTGGAGGTGCAGAGGTATCGATGATAGTCGCAAAGATCCCGCCTTGTCGGCGGTAATTAATAATGAAGAGTACTACCGTGCGACCTTTCACACCAAAGCCTATGTCCAGGAGCGTTGGACTACCTATTTCGACGTTGTGACAATCATAGACGGATTCCTCTCCAACAACCAGGATCTGGTGGTATTGCGCGCCAGGTGACGAGGAGTCTCGACACGTGCTCAAGAACGGCTCGTTGGCGTCTGTTTCCGCCCCGCCGGTATCGAGCATGTGCAGGTAGCCCAAGGGTTGGCCGGGATAGCACGGATCAACTGTGCAGATTGACGGCCGGTGTCTCTTTGGTATGTGCGCGCAAGCGTTACCTCGTGAGGAGCACCGGGAAACTGGCCAAATCATGCCTGCCGCCGTCATTTGCCTGAATTTCCACCCTCAGGATGTGGGTCCCCTGATCAACGCCGGCGAGATTGACCGTGGTTTCGAATCCCGCATCAAGACTGTCCCGAAACTGCGGATACGCCTTCTGAACATCTGGCCGCTGGATGCCAGCCTTTGCCGTACCGAGAAGGCGGCCATCGAGGTATATCGCAATCTGCCCGACACCGGCTTGAGATAGCGCCCACCCGGTAACAAACAGGGGGTCGGTGATCTTGGAACCCGAGGTAGGGCCCTCGAGATTGCCAAACGGGGGCACTGGCGGGCACGACGCAGTCGGCTTGGGATGGGAAGCCGCCACATATACAGAGCAGATAGCGTCCTCAAATTTGGGCACCTCCTCGAGCCCGTACACGCAGGCCCTCCGCCGGGTCTCCGATGGGTCACTACGGGCCGTAAGGCATGCGGCTAAGGCCCCCAGCCTCCGATTGGCTAGGTTCGCGACAACGCGTTGGATCCTCGGGTCTTCAGGCGGGGCTCCGTCCTTTACCATGATGGCGCGGCGGTGGCTGGCATAAGGCAGTTCAGAGGACCAGTCCATTCCATAGATCACCACTGCGTCGTCCGGCTTCGAATTCAGCCGGATTGCGTCGGCGGTCGGCTGTACCCAGAGATTGTTGGTCCTTTGCAGCCGATGGAAGGACGTTTGATACTGGTATAGCCCGAACACCACGGACGCTCCCAGGAGAATCAGTCCCGATACTTTGCCGGGTCCGTCAAGTCTGAGCAGACCCGCAATGGAAAACCCTAAGGCAGCGATCAGGAACACGCCGTTCGCGTACTGGTAATAGTTATGGACGAAATACAGGTTCGCGAACGTTAGCTGAACGACAAGAAACGTCGCAGCGGAGAGGCAGCAGATGGATCGCTCCTTCCGGCGTAGGAAAGGCATAACTACGACTAGCGGCAGAATCAGTAGATTACTTCCTAAAACATCCGTGATACCACGGGACCAAAAGACCCCCCATTGCGACGCCGAGAGCCGATTGACAGTACCAAGGGTGAATTCATTAAGGGCTTTCAACGAGAGGACACTCGCAAGGGGATTGAGTAGCCTTTGGGCCTCCGCAAAAAGTGACCATGCGTAGCCAATGAAGAACGGGAACATCACCGCGGAGCATACATAGATCAGGTGGCCCAGTCCGCGCTGCCTATCTGAACGCTTACGAAAATATCGATCTGCTAGCAGAAACCAAACCGCGCATACGGCGAAACCAAAAAACGTGGTGAGTTTCACCAGGGCGGCAAGACTACCACTAAGTAGCGTCCAGACGGCATACGCCGGCCTCGGTTGATCAAGGTACTTTGCTGCAGCGGCTAAGTAAAGTAGACCGAAAAACAACGCGCACGACTCTATCATGACAGTTCGTGACCAAAAGATATAGAGTGGACTCGACACCATCAGAATCAGGAAGGGGAGCCGTTCCGCTGTTGACAGGCCGAGACGGCGGAGAAGAAAATAGAGCGGCGCCAGCGAAGCGTAAAAAAAGAGAGCGCTAATCAATCGGCCGGCCTGGTCGATAGGAATGCGCAGGATCAGCACCGTGCTCGCAACAATCCATTGGTATAACGGGAATTCAAAGGGTATCGACCAAGGCGGACCTAGCACCGGCGTCTCGTACGCAAACCACGGTCCACCCTTAAGCAGGTATTCGACCGTTATGGCAGTTTGTGCCTGACGAAAACCGTGTTGGTCCATGATCGTATGGTCCCAACCAGCGGTCATTGCGAAAAGACTATGCAGGAGCAGGGCAATGAAGATCAGCAGGAGAGCTCGGTTCAAAGTCATCATGATCTGCAATTTCCATCTTGGATGTTCGGGCCCTAGTCAGTCTACACCCAGCCGGTACGCACGGGGTACTCCTGTTGGATCGCGCGCGCAAAGGCGGCTCGGGAGCGTCCCTTGATTTGCTTAGCCTTGATGAATGGTTTAGTCACCGGGTGAACGCCTCATTGCCGGCCGCATCCAACTGCGAATCGTAGGCTTATCGTCTCGCGGTCGCTCCTCCTTGGTCCCTTTCTAACGATAGGGTCGCGACGTGAGCACGTTAAACAAGGCGGGGGTGGCGCTATAAGGGCCATGGCGTCTATCTATGGCTTCCGGGCGATGATCAGAAACTGTTTCCCAAAAACCCTCCAGGCCAAGGGGGTCTTCAGATACAAATAGACCAGCAACGGAGGAGCCGGCCGCGTGTTCACCATGGTGTAGGGCAAAAACCGGTCGATGACGCGCTCGATCTGAAATCCCCGCACGCGCATCGCTTCCGCCAGCGAGTGGTCGGTGAGAGGGAGATGGTGGTCCCAGAAATCCCAGTAAGCGCCGCCGACGAACCTGATATTCGGCCCCATGGCGATGATGCGGCCCTTGGGGCGCAGACACCGCTTGGCTTGCTCCAGCGTATTGGTCAGGGCTTCTTTTGAGGGAAGATGCTCGAAGAAATTGCTCGTGAAAACCACATCCAGCGATTCGTCGCCGAGCGGCCACGCAGCGGAACAGTCCTGTTCGAAGAAAATCACCCCCTGGTCCAGAAAGTCTCTCGCGCGAACGTTCAGATCGATCGCATATTTCTTCCGGCACACCACGTTGTTGATGAACTCGCCGTACCCGCAACCCAGGTCGAGAACGTCCGCTTGTGGCTCAATGTAGCGCGCCAGCCACGACGACACCACCACGTTCCAGACCCGCTTCCGATAGCAGATGTGGTCGTTAAAACGCTGGTTATAGATCACTTCCAGTTCGCTTGGTTCCATAAATCCGCTGCACCATAGGGTACCATTTCCGCTGACAGACCCGGTTAGCAAATGCTAACGCAACCTGCCGTTCAGATCACCCTGAGTTGCGGATTCCTGACCCACGCCCAGGCGAAATTCGGAGATTCCGAGCCGGGGGCCAGCACCGTCGAAAGCTCCAAGCTGGCTGTGGAGAAGGTTCGCGGAAAAGTCACCTGCCAGTGCACAGGTTCCGCCGGCTGCACTTGCCGAGTGCTCTCCTGGATCGTCAGACCGTTCTCATCGCGCAGATGAAACTGGAAACAAACCGGCGCCGATTCGGGATGCTCAACGCTCAAATCCGCTTCAAAGCAATTGTGGCCCGCCAGTCTGAGCCCCTCGAACCGGACGCGCGGCGGCGCTGTCTCTGTAGGGCCCGGATGCAGAAAGACTCCATTTTCCTCCGGGGCGAGCCTTGTACAGACGCCGCCATCAAGGGTGATGGGGCCGGCGCCGATTTCACCGATTAGCGGAAGCCGGTCGCGAACCGGCGGTTGCCGGCTCTCGGCGCCCATCGCGCACCGCAGTTCGCGATTTTCGGCCGCCAGTGAATCGAGCGACCGGAGCAGATCGCTATACAACGACGCCAGGCGGGGACGGTCGCCACACAGGCGCTGCACAATATCCACAAACTCGCCGCGCCCGCTGGGCAGGACGTAGCCGTTGGGACCAATTGGGAAAGCGTTGGGAAAATCAAGAGGCAGATCGATGATCCGGGGCGCCTTCAGTCCTTCCGCAATGGCAGATGCCAGGCCGGGGTTGCCGATGAATACCCCGGCCTGTTGGATCAGCCGGGCCATCTCCAGAAAATCCGCGCACCGCCGGACCCGGCCCGGGATGCCGGCCACGCTCCGCCACTCGTCCGGAATCGCCAGGATCAGTATGTCGTCGAAATAGAGCATCAGGTCGCGCAGGAATTCGTCTGTCAGACCCCGATAGCGGGGCGTCAGAGCCAGAACCACTTCACTCGCCTCCGGCGTTTCTACGGGAACCCGGAGAAACGGCGCGCTGGCGTCTATTTCCGCGTGCACGGCTTTAGCGTGCGCGTACGTCAGGTGAACATGCTCGGTGTCCTCGTTTCGAAAACGGTCCAATACATAATCGACGTCGATGCACCCCGCATCCACCGCTTCGAGCGGCACGCCCGCGGTGACCAGGGTCACGCGATCCAGATAGTCCTGCGCCAGCAAAAGAGGCGCCAGCGCCCGCGCGTTCCGCTCGGTCAGCTTCCTCAACGGGTCGGGGTCCCGATATACATTGAGGATCAGATGGCGAATCCCCAGCGCCCTCGCCGTCGGCAGGGAATAGATCACGTCGCCGGCGTTCCCGCTGTGGATTCCGGAGACCTGCGGGGCGGCCCGGTCGTTCTTGCGAAAATCCTCGATCGTCCTGAACTTAATAGAGACCATGTTCTTGCAGGGCGCCCCGCAGAATCTCCAGGTACTGCGCTTCCTGGTTGCGTTTCCAGTTGAAGAGATTTCTCGTGACCGGGTCGGGCTCAAAGTGCTCCAGAAACGCGGGCACGTCTTCCGGTTGACGAACAAAAATGTACGGGCACGGTTTCGCCGCCGAGCAAACGCGTGGCTCCGTGTTCGTCATGATTGCCGGTTTGAGCAGGGAGTTCGCTATCAGCGCACTGTGCAACCGCGTCGAGATCACCATGTCGCAATCGGACAGGAGGCCGAAGTATTCGCCCGAATCGTACGAATAACAGACCGGGCAGTCGAGGCTCGAGCGAAACTCGAGGTACTCGTCGATGTAGTTGCAGACGATCTTCACGGAAAACCGTGGTTGCAGCACAGCCAACAGGCCCAACATCCGGGCCTTGAGCCCGGCGGAGACGGCCTGGTTCGGGACGCGGTCGCTTTGCAGCACGATTCCGATGCTCTTGAGCGCTCTCGCCGGGTACTCGAAGGGCGCCGCAAACAGCGCCGGGCACGGCAGCATGTGGGCTTGGATTCCCAGGGCTTGCAGCCCCTGCCTGGCCATGCCGCCGCGGGTGACGATCAGGGCTTTGGAGAGCATCCGCAGGTCGTCGGGGCTGCACGGCAACTCCGTGGATGGATAGTCGATTCCCAGATAGAACACCGGCGCGGCGGAAGTGTGACGGATGCGGGCCAGCGCCTCCACATGCGGGCCCAGCCATTCCGGCGTGCCGGCCATCACCACCAGATCCACCGCCGGCAGTTCCTCCCCAGGCTGGTATGAGTTGCCCAGCAGATCAGGTCTTCTTCGAGACGCCACCCAAGGCTCCAGGAAACAGTCGGGGCTGCGGTCGTAAAGGACCCAATTCACCACCCTCTCGGGGTAGAGAGTACGGAACAAGCGCCGGATGCCGAGCATAATCCACTCGTCCCCGGGATTCCATTGACGCGTGGAGGAGCAGAGTATATTGAGGGGCCTCACTGCATCTCCGCTATCCGTATTCATTCCGCGCAGCACTGAAAGCAAGCACTCCGCATCTGTCTAGACCAGTCTAGCTCACATGCGCCCACCCCATCTCCGGCAGCATGGCGCGTGCGCGAAGGCGTCCGGCGTTTCCCGGACCAGCGAACGGCTCGTGCTAAGCTGCAATACGGGGAGGCCGCCGCGATCACAGAACAGCACTCCATGGCATTCCGGATCGCGTCCCTGTTGAAGCCCGTCTCGGTGTTGGGTATAGGCGACGGAATCGCAGCGCTGCTGGAGTCGTTGGCGAGCTGCGGAGTGGCCGGAATTACGCATGCGGCCTCGCTGGAGCAGTTGGCCTGCCTGACGGGGACATACGACCTGGCCGTGTACGCGGATGCCACCGATCAGGCCCGCTTTATCATTCAGGGCGCGGCGCGTCTCACGGATCGGATCTTGTTCTTTCCTTCGCCCGATGGCAGCCAGGATGGGCCGCTTCTGCCGGCTCTTCGCCTGTTTGACGAAGCCGGCTTTTCGCCTGACTTTTCAACCAATCCCGTATTCCTTACCAATATCGCTGTGCTCTTCCGGAGGGGCGGGACAGCGCTTCCGCCGGCCGATCTGGCGCTGGCTTCGGAACTGCTCCGGCTGAACGCGACGGTTCAGGAATGTTTGTCCCGAGTGACCCTGATCCAGGGCCGCCTTGGGCAGGTGCAGGGAGCGACCCTCCCGGAGCCGGCAGGCTACCGGATGCCGGACCGGCAGGATGAAATGGCGCGCCTGGTTAATGAACTGGGCGTGGCAGTGGCGGAGACGCGCGAAATGCACCGGGTTTTCGCCGAGAGACTGGAGGGCCGGGTCGCCCTGCTGCAATCCCGGACCATGCGGCTGCACCATACCACACAAGAGATTTTGCTGAGCCGTACCTGGCGCACCCTGGTGGTTGCGGGGGGGCTGCTGCTCCGTTTCCGAAGCTTCATCGAGCGGTCCATTTTCCATAGGCCTGCTTTGACGGCTGCATGGGCCCATACTGGCAGCGAAACAATCTTCCGAATCGATTGCAACGAACCTGCCCCAGCCGTCGATTCCGGCAATACGGGCGCGTCCGTGCCACCCGTGAGCGGAACCCTCTCCGTACGTGGTTGGGCCCTGGCCGGTTCCGGTATCCGGCACGTGGAAATTCAGGCTGGAGATGCAGAATCCGTGGAGGCGCGTTACGGATTTTACCGGCCCGATGTTTCGGCCCATTATCCCGACGTGCCTGGTTCGGACCGGTCCGGGTTTCGGGCTAAGCTCGACACGGCGCTTCTCCCCAACGGCAGACAGTTTCTCACCATACGCGCTTTCACCTTCGGGGGCGCAACCACGGATCTCCGTATACCGATCGTAGTCGACCATATCAACGGGTATGCCAGCGACTATCACCGGTGGATCGCCGAGTTCGAAACGGAAGACGATGCGCTGATCCGCATGAAAATCCCGCTGTTCGCCCAGCGGCCAACCATCAGCGTGATTCTTCCCGTATACCGGACCTCCGTCGAAATCCTGGAGCGGACTCTGGCTTCGGTGGAAAATCAGAGTTATCCAGTTTGGCAGCTCTGCATCGTGGACGACGGTTCTCAGTCCCCCGCGCTTGATGCAATCGTGAATCGGTACTCCAGCCTCGACCACAGGATTCAGTTGGTCCGTCTGCCTTCCAATCAAGGGATCTCCGCGGCGTCGAATGCGGCTCTCGCGCTGGCCCGAGGCGAATTTGTTGCGCTCCTCGATCACGATGATGAACTGACTCCCAACGCGCTCTACCATTTTGTTGACGCTCTCAACCAAAATCCCGAAGCGGACATCTTCTACTCCGACGAAGACCATGTGGATGAAATGGGCCTTCGCTCTGATCCCTTTTTCAAGCCGGACTGGTCTCCCGATCTGATCCTTGCGGAGAACTACGTCAATCACCTGATGATCTTCCGCCGAGCGCTGGCCGTGGAGGTCGGCGGGTTTCGCGGCAACTTCGATCTCAGTCAGGACCATGACATCCTGCTTCGGATGAGCGTCAAGGCCCGCGCGATCGTTCACATTGCCAAAATCCTTTACCACTGGCGGACCGACATTTACTCCATGCGGCGGGCGTCGCAATGGGAGCACCGCGCGATTGAATCCTCCCGGCGTGTGATCGCCGATCACCTGAAGGTGACCGGGATCCGCG
This sequence comes from Bryobacteraceae bacterium, assembly GCA_049519475.1. Lineage (GTDB taxonomy): Bacteria > Acidobacteriota > Terriglobia > Bryobacterales > Bryobacteraceae > PALSA-129. The sequence goes on from JBEKQS010000003.1 coordinate 13,933, forward strand.
CCACCGTGGAGCCGGGTGTCGTATTTCCGCGTTGGCGGGTGCGCTATGCCATCCCGGACAACCAGCGCGTGCGGATCCTGATCCCCAGCGCTAAGGTCGAGATCCTGGAGCGTTGTCTGCGAAGCATAGCGCAAAAGACCACCTACCCGGATTATGAGATCGCCGTATTGGACAACTCCCGTGCCAACCGAATCGAACGTTTTGTCCGGCGCTGGAATATCGAGGGGCGTCCGCTAAAATACCTGGACTTCCGCCACCGGCCGTTCAATTTTTCCGCGCTGAATAATGCGGCGGCCCGGGAGAGTGATGCGCCGTTGCTGTTGTTCCTGAACGACGATATTACCGTGATTACTCCGGACTGGCTCACCGCCATGGTCGAGTTAGCCTCGCGTCCCGAGGTTGGCGCGGTGGGTGCGAAGCTGTTTTACCCCGACGGCACCATACAGCACGCCGGGGTCGTAGTGGGATTGTTCGACATCTGCGGGCATGCCTTTAGAGGCGCCTGCGATGAAGACCGGCTGTACTTCGATTTCCCATCCGTGATCCGGGATGTGAGCGCCGTCACGGCAGCCTGCATGATGGTGCCGGCGAAGCGGTTCTGGGAGTGTGGCGGATTCGATGAGGACGCGCTGCCGATTGCTTATCAGGATGTGGACCTCTGCCTGAAACTCCGCCAGAGAGGATACCGGGTCCTCGTCACCCCGCATGCCCGGCTTTACCACCACGAAGCAACCTCCAAGCGCCCCGCGGATATGGATCCCAGTCCCTCGGAAACCATGGCGTTCAAAGCGCGTTGGAAAGCCATCATTGAACACGATCCGTTCTACAATCCCAACCTGACGCGGAGCGACGAAAACTACTCCTACCGCAGGAAAGCGTAAGCCACGGGGAGCCGGGAACGGCGTGGACCCCAATCGGAGCCGCGACCGTCGGCACCTGCCGGGTTGAATTCTTGCCGCTTTGGCACGAATATTCTCGGCCCTGTGCATTTCGGCCCATGTTCATAGGCCCTCGGCTGCACTCCGAAAATAACTCGAAGTCCTGCCTTAGGAGGCCCCTCGCCGCCTGTCCGGCGAGGGAATCTCCGCTTCCTCGGCACTCTCAGGTCTTGACTTTACTTTTCTTCTCCGCGCCTCCGCGGCTCCGCGTTGAATAATCGGTTTCCTGTTTGGTTCCAAGTCCGGCGCCAGGAGACGGCGAAGGCGATGGAATCTCCGCTTCCTCGGCACTCTCAGGTCTTGACTTTGCCTTTCTTCTCCGCTTCTCCGCGTCTCCGCGTTGCATAATCGGTTTCCTGTTTGGTCCCAGGTCCGGCGCCAGGAGACGGCGAATCGGTACAATTGCTTTAGTTGGTTTCCGGCGCGGCATCGCCCGTGTCTTGCAGTCTGAAGAGGAACGGTGAACCGGCAAGACGAACAGTTGCACCAACAGCTCGAAGACCTCGAACGGCTTCTGAAAGAAGGTGGTCCGGCCGTATCCCGGCAGGAGCTGCGGGCCATGGCTTCGCTCATCGCGGAAACCCTGAAACGCAACGACGCGGACCACCACGCCTTGCTCCGCCACGACAGGGACCTCGAAATTCGGCTTCAGGCGATTGAGAACAGCCGGTTCTTCCAGGTCCTGCGCCTTCCCGGGCGCTTCCTGCTGGACTGGAAAGGGCGCTTCGGACAACTGCTTCTGCGCTCGCCGCTGCATCCTCTTTATCTGAAGCTGGTGAGACCCCAGGCTGCTGCCCACCGCTACCGGCTCTGGATGGAACTGCAACCACCGGTCGCGGAGCGTTCGCTCGACCGTCGCCCCGTCATCAGCATCATATTGCCCGTGCGGAATCCCAGGCAGGACTGGCTGCGGGCGGCAGTACAGTCGGTCAGGGAGCAGACCTACGGCGACTGGCAGTTGTGCGTTTGCGATGATGGATCGAGCGGAACTTGGGTACAGGAGTTTTTTTGCGCCCTGGCGGACGCCGATCGCCGCATTGTCTTTACCCGCTCCCCGCAGCGGCTCGGCATCTCGGGAGCCAGCAACCGCGCCGGTCAATCGGCCGAAGGCGAATATGTCGGTTTCCTGGATCAGGACGACGTGCTTGCGCCCGAGGCGCTTTATTGTTTCGCGGAAGCCCTCCAGGAGAAATCCGCCGATCTGCTATACAGCGACGAGGATTACCTGACCGCCGACGGGCATCGTGTACAGCCCGTTTTCAAACCCGCCTTTTCTCCCGACCTGCTTCGTTGCTGCATGTACATGGGCCATTTTTTGGTCGTCCGGAAAGAGAAGTTGCGGGAAATTGGCTGGCTGCGCAGCGCTTATGATGGCGCCCAGGATTACGATCTGGCCCTGCGCGTGACCGAGCGGTCTCGATCCGTTCTGCACATCCCCAGAGTGTTGTACCACTGGCGCCGGCATCCCGGCTCTACAGCTTCCCGGGCCTCGGCGAAACCATTCACCGGCGGGGCTGGGCTGAGGGCTCTTTCCGAGTTGGTGCAGAGGACCGATGGGCGTGCGGTGGTGATGCCTGCCTCCACTCCCAACACATACCGGGTTCGGTGGCCTGTACCGGTGTCCCTGAAGGCCAGCATCGTGATCTGCTCGCGTAACCCCAGGCTGCTCGCCCGGTGCATCAAATCCATAAGAAAAACCACCTCACACGCGAATTTCGAACTGGTCGTGGTGCAGCATCGAATCGGGAACACGGCGGAGATGGACCGGTTGTTGCGCGGCCTGGACTGTCTGCGAATTCCCTATACCGGCCCCTTTCATTTCGCTGCCATGAACAATCTGGCGGCGAAACGCGCGGGCGGTGAAGCCCTGGTTTTTCTCAATGATGATGTGGAGCCCCTGTCGCCGGAATGGCTTCGTGAACTGCTGGCACATACCAACCGGCCGGAGGTTGGGCCAGTCGGCGCCAAACTGCTGTATCCATCCGGGGCCATCCAGCACGCCGGAATGGCGGTCGGGATCATGCAGGGCGCCGGACACCTCCACCGCGATACGTTTGGCGCGGAGCATTGGAACTGGCTGCCCTTCACGCGAAATGTCTCCGCGGTGACGGGCGCCTGCCTCGCCGTCCGAAAGGCGGTCTTTGAAGAGCTGGGCGGTTTTGATGAGTCGTTTGCGGTCAACTACAACGACGTGGATTTCTGCCTGCGTGCCCGCCAGGCCGGCTACCAGGTGATTATCGAGCCCGCGGCCGTCTTGCGGCACTATGAGTGCCAATCCAGAAAGCCGGGCGTGAGCCTCGAAGAGCGCGACCTTTTCCACCAGCGCTGGGGGAAATGGCTCGAACGCGGTGACCCGTTTTACAGCCCGTGGCTCAACCGCGCCGGCGAAGATGCCGGTTTGGTACTCGAACACAATTGTGAGGCGAGGCCCCGGTAAGGAGCCTTAGGAGGGAAGCGTTCGGCTATGGACGAGCCTCCGGCGTAGTCCAAATCCGATCAGTCCAATGCCGGATAGCACCAGGAGCCCATTCGATGGTTCAGGCACCGGGCCGTCGTTGCCACCCTCGAGATCAACGTTATCGATGAAATCGGTCCGATCCCCGGTTTGACCGTGGCTATCATATGCCAGAAAGTCCAGTTCGCCATAGGTCACCCCTGCCGCTGTCGTGAACGAGGCGGTGTAGGTCGCAAAGCTCAAGTCCGTCGATAACTGGTTGTAGAAGTCAACCAGGTCGATCTGACTGCAGTTCGCGTCCTGCGGACACCAGTAAACAACAATATCAATCCCTCCCCCGAAAAGAAAACCGTTAGGGCCGTCAGTCTCAGCGCGTTGCGCAGCCTCGAAGGACAGTGTGTAAAGCGTGCCGGCTTCTAGTTGCCCGGGGGTAATGTACTGAGCTACGCTGCCAGGAACCGAATTTGGGTTGTTACTGTCATACTGGATGAAAGCCGCCTGACTGCCGTCCGGGGCTGGAAAACCGTCCGAACCCAAGCCGAAAGCACTCCCATTGGCGGTAATCCCGGAACTTCCGGTAAACACCCAGTCTTGGACGCCCAGGTCGGTTGCCGGCCGATATGAATAACCACCTGCCGACAAGCCCGGGGCCTCGAATGAGGAATTCTGAATGATGCCGGCCCAGCCGCAACAGCCCATCAGCAACAGGATGCCGGTAATTTTCTGAAAACGCATATCTTGCTCCCAATTGCACCTATCTGTCATGAGGGTACATCAGAATCCCCAAACAATCCAGTGTTTTAGTACTACGAATTCTGGGCCGGACTGCAACTTTTTCAAAATATTGCATGGTTTGAATGCGCAGCGGTCCTAACGGTACTGTTCGATCCACTTCCGGCCTGAGACGGAGAGTTTTGGATGCGCAACCCGCGGGAGGTGAATAACTTCGCCAGGGCAGCAGCCAGCTCGTCGGTGTTCAAGGGATCGATGAATTCGGGAGCCCAAAACTTCCGCATAGCGAAGAAAAGGCGAAAACCGTCGCACCAGCGAAACAGGCCCGGTATCCATGGTTCCGGCACACACCCCAAGTACTGGACGCCGGGCGGCTTCGCCATCCGTTGAGAATCCAGTGATACCGGCAATGGGAACACAGGCATTTCGGGTCTTGACATCTACAGATCTGGCATAAAATGAAGATGGAAAAGTTGATCCGCCTTTCATTGGCGAAGGAGGTTTAAAGCCATGTTGGGTACCTTCCACAGTCGGGTCCACGGACGGGGAGAACAGAGTCGGGTCACCGTGGAATCCGCTTTGTTGACCGCCGCTGTCTTGATCCTCGCACTCCTGACCATTGTGATTCTGTTCTTCGGCGTGTTCGTGACCCCGGCAGTTTAGAATTGTAATTTTGGTGCCCGAGCCCGGCCTGTTCTGGGAGTAGAATAAAGACGGACAATTTGCCCCGTCCGCTGTGACGCAGGCCAGGAGGTGATGGTATGGCTTGGCTGTCCAGAATCCTGGCGCCGGTGGATTTCTCTCCCCGCTGCCGTGGCGCCACCGAGTATGCCGAAACGCTATCGTGTCATTTCCACAGCGAACTGATTTTGCTCCACGTAGTGGCGCCGCCCGTGGCCCTCTACGCAGCACCCGAGGCCATGGCCTACTCCACCGCCTCCGAGCTGACCGTGGAGAGACTGGAGCAGAGGAAAATCGAACTCGGCGCCTACCTGGGCGGCCAATGTCCCGATATCCCGCTAGCCCAGGAAGTGGTGGAAGGCGATCCCGCCAGAGAGATCGTCGACTATGCGCGGGGTCACGACGTCGACCTGATCGTCATGGCGACTCATGGATACGGGCCATTCCGAAGGTTTCTTCTGGGCTCCGTGACGGCCAAGGTGCTGCACGACGCCGGGTGCCCGGTGTGGACCGGCCCCCACCTGGAAGATGCTCCCAGCTACCAGACCATCGGCTTCCGCAGCATCGTGTGCGCGATCGATCTCGCTAAAGGCAGCCGTGCGGTCCTGGAGTGGGCCGGGCGGTTCGCGCAGGAATACGGCGCGGAGCTTGCTATCGTTCACGTGCTTCCGGAGTCGCTCGTCCACTGGGGCGGAGTGTACTTCGATCCGGAATGGCGCAGCCAGGCCGCCGCCGCCGCGCGAGACCAGATCGTCCGGCTCCAGCAGGAACTCTATCCGGCAGTTGAGGTATTGATCGAGATCGGAGACGTGCCGGTGGTGGTCAGCGACGTGGCGTCCCGCCGCAAGGCCGATCTCCTGGTGATTGGCCGCGGCCGCGATTCCGGGTTGCTGGGCCGGCTTCGCGCGAATGCGTATGCCATTTTGCGCGAGTCGCCCTGTCCGGTAGTGACGATTTGAGGTGCAACTATGTGGGTGGTTTATTGCTTCGTGAGCTATCTGGCTTTGGCTTTGCTGATCCCGGCCGGTTGGGCGCTCGTACCCATCTGGCTGAGAGCCCGTAAGGGCAGGCACGTGTACTGTCCCGCCGCCTCGCACACCGCCATGGTGGCTCTGGACCCGTGGTACGCCGTGAAAATGCACGCCCTCGGCAATCGGGAGCTTTGCGTAAAGGCTTGCTCTCAGTGGCCGCAGCGCCGCGGTTGCGGCCAGGCTTGTCTGGTCCGGATCGGCGCGGCGGTCTAGCCCGGGGTTAGTTCCCGTTATAGGGGCGTCAACGACTTCAACACCGGCTTCCAGGCGATGAGCGCGATGACGATCGTCAGCACCTGCACGCTTGCCACCAGCGCGACGCAGGCCGGCCAACCGCCGCGGTTCCAAAAGACTCCGGACAGCGCCGAGCCCGCACTGCCGCCGACGTAGTAGAACATCACGTACAGGCCGACGGCGGCGGCGCGCGATTCCTCAGCCGCGATTCCGATGTAGCTCGAGGCCGAGGCGTGGCCGATGAACACGCCCGTCGAACAGAGCGCCAGTCCCAGGATCACGGCGGGCAGACTCTCGACGAGCGTCAGCACGATGCCGAGGATGCCGAAGGCGAAAGCCAGCGCCAGGGTGTAGCGGTGCCCGATGCGGTCCAGCCAGCGGCCCGCCAGCGGGGTGATGAAAGCGCCCACCAGGTAGACCGTGAACAGCAGGCCCAGCGCGGCCGTGCCCAGGCGGAACGGCGGTGCGGCCAGGTAGAAGTTGACGTAGTTGAAGGTGGCGAGCAGCGTGAATAGGGCGCAGAAGCCCACTGTGAAAGTGGCCAGCAGGCGCGGATTGCGCAGGTGCCGCCACATGGCGGCGGTAGTGGAAGCCCGGTGATGCTGGCGCGCCGCGTGGCGGCTGGCCGGCAGCCACGCCCAGATGGCCACACCGCCGAGCGCGGTAAGCGCGCCGAGCGTGAAGAAAGCCCAGCGCCACGTGAACTCCGCCGCCGCCAGCGCCGCCACCATCCGGCCCGCGAATCCGCCCATCACCGTGCCGCCCACGTAACTCGCCATGGCCGCGCCCGCGCCCTGGTCCCACTCTTCCGTGATGTAGGCGATGGTGACGGCGAATATTCCCGGCGTGAGGATGCCCTGCCAGAAACGCCAGAAGAGAAGCTGGGCGAGGCTGGTGGAGGCGCCGGCCAGGAGCGTGGGCACGGCCAGCAGGAAGGCCGCCGCTACGATCACGCTTTTGCGGCCGAAACGGTCGGCGATGGCGCCGGTGAGCGGCGCCGAGATGGCGACGGCGATGGTCGACACCGTGACCACCCAGCCAACCGCCCCGGCAGAGGCTCCGAAGGCCTTGGCCAGCAGCGGCAGCAGCGGCTGCGGCGCGAACAGGGTGAGGAATGCGCAGAAGCCCGCCAGCACGACAGCGGCGGCGCGAGTGCGCGAGTGGGTGCGCGCCGCGAAGACCGGCGCCGGTCCAGACATTCACTCCATTATGAATGGTGTGCCGTTTGACGTGCGGCAACGGGGCTGCTTGCTAACGCTTACGGTTCTGTGCCGAGTAGTTGTACGTTCGGAGTTGCTTTCCGCCAACACGCTCGCCGCCATACGGGCTGCTAGACTGACAGCTTGGCCGAAACCAGACCACGACGCCAGCTCGGGCTTTTTGACGCCACCATGATCGTGATGGGCGGCATCGTGGGCTCGGGCATTTTCATCAATCCGTACGTGGTGGCGCAGCGCGTACACACGCCGTTCCTGATCCTGGGCGTGTGGTCCGCGGGCGGGGTGCTGGCCATGATGGGCGCGTTCATCTGGGCGGAGCTGGCCACGCGCCTCGCGGGCGCGGGCGGCAATTATCTTTATTTAAAGGTGGCCTACCACCCCTCGGTGGCGTTCTTGTACGGCTGGGTGCTGTTGCTGGTCACGCAGACCGGCGGGATGGCGGCGGTAGCGGTGACCTTCGCGCGCTACTGGCGCGAGATCACGGGCGTAAGCTGGAGCGACAGCGCCATCGCGGCCACGGCGCTGCTGGGGTTGACGGCCATCAACTGCTTCGGTGTGCGCGCGGGCAGCAACGTGCAGAGCGCGCTGATGCTCATGAAGTCGGCGGCCATCGCGGGCATGGTGGTGCTGGGGCTGTTGTTAGGCGGCGGACGCATCCATCCACTGCCGCTGCTGGATCAGCCGGTGTCGTTCGGACTGATTGCGGCGATCGGCGCGGCCATGACGCCGGTGGCGTTCGCCTACGGCGGCTGGCAGACGGCCAGCTTCGTGGCGGAAGAGATGCGCGATTCGCGGCGCGATCTTTCGCGGGGTTTGCTGTTGGGAGTGAGTGGCGTGGTGGCGCTGTACCTGGCGGCCAACTTCGTGTGCGTGAAGGTGCTGGGGCCGGCGGGGCTGGCCGCCACCAGGACGCCGGCCACGGCCGTGATGCGCGCGGCGCTGGGCGATTCGGGCGCCCTGTGGATCGCCGTGGGAATCGCGGTATCGACGCTCGGGTTTCTGAGCCAGGGCATCCTGACCGCGCCGCGCGTCTACTATGCCATGGCCCGTGACGGCCTGTTCTTCGAGAGCGTGGGGCGCCTCGCGGAGCGAACCGCGGTGCCCGTGCTGGCGATCGTGCTGCAGGGACTGGCGGCTACGGCGATCGCGCTGATCGGGAAGTACGAGCAGATTTTGAATTACGAAGTCTCGGTGGATTTCATCTTGTTCGCCGCGGTGGCGATGGCGCTGTTTGTTTTGCGGCGGCGCGAGGGCGGGGTAGTGAGCGAAGGAATTTATCGCGTGCCGGGGCACCCTTATACCACCGGTCTGTTCGCGTTGAGTTGCGTAGCGATTGTGGCCGGCACGGTGTGGAGCAATCCCGAAAATTCGGCGATCGGGCTGGGAATCTTGTTGACGGGGATACCGGTGTATTGGTATTGGAGCCGGCGCGCGCGGCGGAGCAGTATTCGATAGCATGGAAGCGTGGACCGACGAGACTTGCAGGCGCTGTCCAAAATCCGCGTCAAGGAAGCGAAGGCGCTGCTGAGCGCTGCACTGCACGATGGAGCTTACTATCTGGCTGGCTATGCGGTGGAGTGTGCGCTGAAAGCGTGCATTGCGAAAGAAACGCGGAAGCATGAATTCCCGGACAAGAAGAGAGTGGATGACAGCTATACTCACAGTCTGAAAAAACTCGCGGAATTGGCGGAGTTGTGGAAATCCGGTCAAGACCGGTCTCGTGCGGACCCCGAGTTTGCCAGATATTGGGATGCTGCCCAGTTGTGGTCAGAGCACAGCCGCTACCGCCGGCATAGTCTCGAAGGGGCCCAACAGCTTGTGGAGGCGGTTGATAATCGTAGTCACGGAGTGATCGCATGGCTAACACTATATTGGTAGGCCCGGAGATTGATGCCGGAGCCGCGTTGCTTAAGGCCTTGGATGCCGCAGGTCTGAAGGTGAAAGTGGCAATGTGGGCAGTCCTCTCTGAGTATGAGGATTGGCGCATCGTGCTTGCGTCCCCCCAGTTTGACCGGGCCGGGCTGCAAGGTCAGTATGGTCTGATTCATGACGCATTGGACAACGCCGGATTTCCCGCGGAACGGGTGCCGACTTGCGTGGTGGTGCGCATGACCGATCCGTTCGTCCGGCAACTGCGGCGCCGCTTTGGCAAGGCGAAGAGAGTGTCGAAGGCATGCGGCTGGGTGGTCACTTATTCGGCGATCGTTACATCGAAGACGCGTACGTTTACCGAGTAGTATAGCGCCTGAAATCTGCCCCCTCGAATTTCATGCAACATAAATCTTCGGAGTACATGCATTGGGCCAAGACCGCGAGCAAGGCGCGGTTCAATCTGGCCACCAGCGGAGTGGGCGCTTTTCCGCTGCGGGAACTGCCGTTCGATTACGCGCAGCTCGAAATCAACGGCAACAATCCTTACGGTTACGAACCATTGAAGCGGGCCATCGCGGAGCGCGCCGGCGTCGACGTGGATTGCGTGGTGACGGCCGAGGGTACTTCCATGGCGAATTACCTGGCCATGGCCACGGTGCTCTCGCCGGGCGACGAAGTACTGATCGAGCATCCGGCTTACGGGCTGCTGGTGGATGCGGCGCGGCACATCGGCGCGGAGGTGAAGCGCTTCCCGCGCGACGAAGCCGGCGGCTGGGCCGTCGACCCGGCGGCCATCCGGCGCGCGCTGACGCCGCGGACCAGGCTGATCGTGGTGACCAACCTGCACAATCCTTCGAGCGTGCTCACGCCCGCTGCCGTGCTGCGGGAAGTGGCGGACCTGGCAGCCGGCGTGGGTGCTTGGCTGCTGGTGGACGAGGTGTATCTCGACGCGGTCTATGAAGGCACGCCGCGCACGTCGTTTCACCTCGCGCCGCGCGTGATCGTCACCAACAGCCTCACCAAGATTTACGGGTTGAGCGGGCTGCGCTGCGGGTGGATTCTGGCGCCGCCGGACTTGGCGCGCGCCATGTACCAGTTGAACAACCTGTTCGCGGCGACGTCGGTGCATCCCTCGGAACTGTTGAGCGTCGCGGCGTTCCAGCATCTGGATGCCATCCGCGAGCGGGCGCGACGGATTGTGGAGGCGGATCGCGCCGCGCTGGCGGAGTTTCTGGACGCGCAGCCGGGGGTTTCGGCGGTGCGCACGGCGTGGGGCACGACGGCGTTCTTGCGGTTGCGCCACGGCGATGCGGATGAGTTTCTGGCGCGCCTGCGGGCGGAACACGAGACTTCGGTCGCGCCGGGACGGTTCTTCGAGATGCCGGACCATTTTCGAGTGGGCATGGGCGTGAACGCGGAGATGTTCCGCGAAGGGTTGCGCAGAGTCGGGCTGGCGCTGAGGGGCTAATCTGAGAGCTCGTTGCGAAACAGACATGCCAGTCCGAAAATAACTCCAACTCCTCACTTACCAGGCCTCTTGCGCCTGTCCGGCCGCAGGACCTCCGCTTCCTCGGCGCTCTCAGGTCTTGACTTAGTTTCTGTCTTCCTCTGCGTCTCAGCGCCTCCGCGTTAAATCCATTTCCTGTTTGTTTCCGGCTATGCCGGGTTAGGGAGCGAGCGCACGCGGCCTGCCCCGCCGCGGGCTACTTCGCCGGAATGGCCACCAGGCGGATGGTTTGGTGGCCTAACGGCTCCAGCGTCACCAGTTTCGCGGTGGCGTCGAATCGCTCCAGGAATCCTGGCTCATTGAGCGCGGCCGGGTCAATATCTTCCCAGGCGAGCAGCTTGTAATCGCCGGGCGGATTGTTATCGAAGAAAAACTTTCCGTTGTCGTCGGCAGTCCCGGTTCGGAGCTTGCTATGTGAACCGTCTTTGGGTACAAGCGCAAGGGCGGCGCCGCCCACCGGCTTGCCCTGGCCGTCCACCACCGTTCCTTCCACCACGGCGCCGCCCGCGCCAAGCGAAATTTCCATGGCTTCGCCGGTGGTGAGGTCAACCCCGCTATCGGGGATTTCGCGGCCTCCATAGCGGATGGATTTCACAAAGCAGTGGCAATTGTAAGGAAGGTTAGTGACATCCACCTTGTAAGGCAGCGAGAGAACACCGTGAAATGTCATGCTCGTCTCATCATTCATGATTTGGGCCGAAGCGCCCGATCCGAGCGGGTACACGGACACTAGATTGACGGAGAGTCCACTGAGACGAAGAGAGGTCTTGTCTTCGATCGACACGCTGGCTTTTACGTCTCGTCCGGGTTTCAACGCGAGCTTGACGCCGTCCCGGTGTTTGTCTTTGACTTCGATTGGTTGCATGGCGGCCAGGAAGCGCGCCGGGTCTTCCGTGGGGGCCCGAGCCACCAGGATGTAGGAGCCGGGCTGCACATCCGCGATCGTGAAAGCGCCGTCTCGCAGCGAAGACAACCCAACTGGCGATATCTGTGCGTACTGAGTTTTGTCGGGATACAACTGGACTGTCGGCGTACGCGTTGGCGATCCCTGCGGCGCGGCTGCCGCGGTTCCGGCTGCTGGCAGGCCCTCCAGTGTTCCGCGAATCTGGAACGTCGCGGTCTTGTGCAGCGTCATGTCGAGTCCCGTGATCTCCGCTCCGCTCTCCACTACGATGGGCTTGGCCGCGTCGGCATCGAGCGAAGCCGGATAGTAAGTGACCGGATACCGCATTTCCGGCTGATCGGGCATGGGCTGATTGCCATCCGGCACCGGGAGGGGAGTCACTGGACGAACGCTGAGAAAATACGTCCCCGCCGCCAGGCTGGCGATACGGAATTCGCCGAGTGAGTTGGTGGTTCCTCTTCCGGCCACGAAGAAGCCCATAGTGCGCAGGCGAGTCTCGCGCCGGGAAACGGATACCGGGGCGTTGATAACCGGGTCACCGAACTGATCGGTCACTTTGCCGGCCACCACGGCTTGCGGCGCTAACTTCATAACCACATTACTGAGCGGCTGGCCTTCGCCGACAATCAGCGGATCGATGGTCCTGTCGCGACGCTCTCCGTACATGCCGTTGATGAATCCCTGACGTTCGGCGCCCAGTTGATACATGCCGGGCTCCACGTCGTGGAAGACGAAATGGCCCTGCGCGTCGGTCTGAGTGGTCACGCCGGCGGCGCCGGGCCGGGAACCGGTCACCATGCCGCCGCCCGGGTATCCGGCGAATCCCGGCCCGGCAGTCAGCCTGACAAGCGTGCTGCTTATGGGAGCGCCGGTCTTGGCGTGAAGCACCTGGCCTTCCACGCTTCCCTTGACGTGGGCGAACTCCACCACCGACGGGGCCGCTGCCGAGATGCCGGCGGTTTCCGCCGCCGAAATCAGCGGGACAGTCGCGACCACCTTGCCGCCCGCCTCCAATTTCACGCTTTGCGCCTTGGCGTCAAACTGCTTCAGCGCGTCGGGGTTTTGGGTGATGGTGTTGCCGGCGGATTCCCACGCGTACAGCTTGTACTCGCCCGGCCGGAGCATGCGAAACCGGAATTCGCCGTTGCGGTCTGCGCCGGCCTGCTCGACGCTGAACGCTTGCCCGCCGGCGGGGACCAGTGTCACGCCGGCGCGGGCCGGCGGTTTGCCCTCGGCGTCCGTCACGCGGCCGGCCAACTGGGCGCCGTTGGTGCTGAGGATGATGGTCAGCCGTCCGCCGGTAGTCAGGTCCGTGCCGGATGCAGTTACCTCTTTGCCGCCGTACTGGATCGACTTCACGTACCAGGTGGCCAGCGGGTTGGAGACGGTAATCACGGTTCGTCCGGGCGCAATATTCTTGAGGGTGAATTCGGAACCTTCAATCCCCCTGACGAAGGGCATCGGGCCGGAATTCATGCCGTCGACCGAGTTTGCCTGAATGGCCATGTTTCTCAAATCGACCGGGGTATTCCCTTCCACCTGGATGCTGCCCTTCACGTCATGGCCAGGCTCCAGCCGCAGGACGATGCCATCGATGGGCTTGTCACCAACCGTGATGGGTAGCACCGCGGCCAATAAACTGGCGGTTGAGATCGGGCCATTGGAGACATTCTTTCGCGCCATGAGGAAGTAATCACCCGGCAAAGCGCCGGTCACCTCGAAACTACCATCGCCGCTGAAGGATGCGGCGCCGATTCCTCCCATAAACATTGCTCCCGGAACGCCGTTCTTGGGAACCAGCGTGACTGACGCCATCTGGTTGCTTCCGCTGGGATCGATGATTCTCCCGCGAATACGAACGGTTGCCGCCATCTTTAACTGGATATCGGCGCGCGTTTCGGCGGCTGTATCCACGTTTACCAGTTTGGCCGCCGCCGGGTCGATCGCATCCGGATAGTAAGTGGTGACGTAAGTCATCTCTGGTTTGTCTGGAACCGCCTGGTTGAGTGAGTACATCGTGCGGCCCCGGTAAGTGGCGCTAAGACGATAGCGGCCGGGAAGAATGCCGGCGATCCGGTATTCGCCCAGATCGTTGGTCTGCCCGGAGTTCGCGTTCATCCATTGCACCGTACCCAGGTAATACTGCTCGCGGAGAACCATGACGGAGACGCGCTCCAGGGGGTCCCCATTCTGGTCGAGCACCTTGCCGGTGATTACCGACTGCGGCCTCAGCTTCACCACCACTCCCTTCAACTGTTGCCGCTCCCCGAGGAATAACGGGCGTGGCATCGAGGACGGGCCGTCATAGCCGCCATAACGGTCGGCGTAGCCCGGCCTCTGCGCCGTGATGTTGTAACCACCCGGCTCAACATTCGGGAAGGCAAATTTCCCCTGGTCGTCGGTTTCCACGGTGGCCCGGTTGTACTGCGGCGGCGGCTGGCCCGGCCGGGTGGGACGCCCGGGGCTGAGGTTCAAGCTGACTATCGCGCGCCCGATGGGCCGGCCGGTGCTGAGATTCACTACCTGGCCTTCAATGGAGCCGGTGGCCGATTGATATCCGAATGCCTGCGAACCGGCGGCGCATAAACATGCGAGAAGCAGCGTGGATTTCATCCGATCTCCTTCACATCGCGCCCGGCAGCTTACCGGGCGGCAAAAGCCTTTTCTTTATCTTCCGCGGACACCCAGTTGAGCTGAACGGTTTCTCGCCTGCCGGGCTTTAATTTGACGGTAGCCGATTTGCCGTCGAGCGGCTTGAGAGCTTCCAGTCCGGCGGCCTGCAGCAGCAGCGCGGAACCGGAGGATTCCCAAGCCAGCACTTTGTACTGCCCCGGGCGAACGGCTGGGAAAGCGAAATCGCCGTTGGCATCGGTGACTCCGGTCAAGACGGACATGGCGATGCCGTCCACGGGAAAGAGCGTCACTAACGCGTATGTCGCCGGCTTGCCCGCGGAATCCAGAACCTTGCCATTCAGGCGGGACGCGCCGGTGGCGCTTACCACAATGGATAAGGACGCGTCGGGACCGGCTTCGAAACCGGTGGCGGGAATTTCTTTGCCGTCATACAGCATGGATTTCACATAATAGGCTGCCGGAAGATGCGTGACACACACCGTGTAATGACCGAAAGCCCCGTTCTCGAACGAGAAACTGAGATCGTCCTTCAGCGGTGCGGGCGGGAGCGCGCGGCTGCTGTTCAAGCGGCACAACTCGATTCTGGTCCCTGCAAGGCTTCCCGCTGCTTTGCCTTCGATCTTCACGCTGCCGCGGATTTGCCGTCCGGGCGCCAGTTGCACGCGGATGTTTTCCAGGTTTGCGGCGACGTCGATGGGCTGACGGGCGAATAGTCTCTCGCTGCTGGCGTTGGCTGGCGAAACCACCATCAGGTAAGATCCCGCGGGCACGCCGGAAATCTCAAAATTGCCGTCGAAGCTATTGAGGGAGACCGATCCCAGGGCCGTCCCAAAAGCGCCGTCTTTGCGCAACAATTGGAGCGTTCCGGAGCCTTTTCCCAGACCATCCGGACCCAGCATTCGGCCGCTGATGTGGAACACCGTGCTCTTTCGAAGTTTGACGTCGAGGTTGCGCGTGGCTCCCGCGGCCACTTCGAAAGCCCCCATGGCGGCTGCGGCTGCGGCATCGGGATAGTAAGTGGTGGTGTAGGCCAGTCCCGACTGGTCTCGCGGCACGGTAAGGGCGGCCGGCGGATCGATTTTCAAGCCATAAGTGCCGGTTGCGAAGCCGGACGCCCGGTAGATGCCGCGATCGTCGGTCCGCACAATACCGGACTCATTGGAGTAACTCGGCTGTCCGGCCGCTGGATGCACCCGCTGCATGACTGTCACCTGGGCATCCTGCACGGGCTCGCCATCGGCATCCACGATCTTGCCGGTGACCGCGGAGCACGGCGTCAACTTGACCACTACGTGGGGGATCGGTTGACCGGGATCGAGCGCCAGCAATTCGATTCCGTTTCCGATGCGGCCAAGAGTGGCGGGCATGAACCCGGCGCGGCTTGAGATCAATTCGTAATTGCCGGGGCGCAGGTTCGGAATCTGAAAGTTGCCCTGGTCGTCGGACGCGGTTCGCGCCAGCAGAGGCGCCAGCTCTGGAGCGGACCCGGTCCGCAAGAGGATTCGCGCGTCGTATGGCCCGCGAAGGGTGATGACGGCGTCCCGGACCGGCGCGCCGGTCATTGCATTGACCACCTGGCCTTGGATCGGCCCTGCGGCGGGAGCTTGGCCGGAAGCTGGGAGCCGGCAGCCCGACAGGGAAAAAACGGCGGCAAGAATAACCATCCGCGGCACATTCATTGCGGTTGCCTCATGCCACGTTATACAGGTTCGCACCATCGGAAACAAGGGTCCTAATCGTCTCCAAATCGTAATAGATCTCGCGCCACGCGTGCTATGATGCCGGTCGATGGGCGAATACTCAATTGGAATCGATCTGGGCGGCACGAATCTGCGGGCGGCGGCGATCGACCGCTCCGGGAATGTGCTCGATAGGATTGGCGGCGCGACCAACTTCGAAAAGGGACGCGAGGCGGTGCTGGGCGATATCGTCTCCGCCATCTCGACGTTGCGCGGAAAGCACGGGCCGCGCGATCTGGCCGGCATCGGAGTAGGCGTGCCGGGTTTCATCCGCATGAAGGAAGGCTTCATCACCAACTCCAATAACCTGCCGTACCTGGAAAATTTTCCGGTGCGCGACGAACTCGCTAAGCGCCTGGGTACGCCGGTAATTCTGGAGAACGACGCCAACGCCGCCGCGCTGGGCGAAAAGTGGATTGGCGCGGGAAAAGAAGTGGACGACCTGGTGCTGTTGACGCTCGGCACCGGCATCGGCGGCGGCATTATCTCCGGCGGCCGCGTGCTGCGCGGATTCGTGGGGATGGCCGGAGAATTGGGTCACACCACGGTGGTGCCCAACGGCAACCCCTGCGGGTGCGGCAATCGGGGATGTCTGGAGAAACATGCGGCGGCCACGGCCGTAGTGGCGATGGCCCAGATGATGCACCTGGGAGAGAATCTCACGGCCAAGGATGTCGGTGATCTGGCCGCGCAACCGGGAGAAGTGGGCGACAAGGCGCGCGCCGTCTGGCGGTCCATGGGAGAAGCCTTGGGGATCGCGCTGGCCACGCTGGTCAACACGTTCAACTTTCCTTTGTATCTGCTGAGCGGCGGCGTGCTGCCGGCGTGGGAGTTTTTTGCGCCGGAGATGTTCGAGACGGTGGCGCGCAGGTCGTTCACGTACCGGGCCACCAAAACGCGGATCGAGAAAGCGACGCTGGGCCACGAAGCCGGTCTCTACGGAGCCGCCTATCTGCCATGGTCGGAGTCGTAGCACTACACCCCTTTGAATTTTTCTCCCCCTTGCGAAGATTTCTCCGCGCCCTCCGCTTCCTCCGCGCTCTACCATGGGCAGGCGCAAGTGCTGCTACCTCCTCACTCCCTGTTTTGGTTTCTGTTCTTTGCCTTTCTCCGCGTCTCCGCGCCTCCGCGTTGAAGTCTCTTCTTCGGTCGTTTGGCTGCAGCCCGCTGCTACCCCAGCCGCCTCGCCACGTCGGCCCGGAAGCGGTCCACAAAGCCCAGCACGTAATCGGACACCGGCAGGCTCGGGTCTTCCACCAACGGCGTCAGGTCCATCGCGAAGTTGAGGGCGGTCTCCTGATCGGTGCCGTGACTGGCGTAGTAAGTGGCGTGGGCCAGCCGGCGGCCGGCCGTGGCTAAGTCGTAGCGCTTGCCGCCGGTCACTTGTGAGTCGAAGACGCCCACTAATGAGGCGGCGATGTTAGATCGCGCGGATGCCGGCAGAAGCTGCTTATCGTCATCCTGCAGCCAGTCCAGATCGCGCCAGACTTCGCAGCCGTAGACCTTTCCCGGTTTGGTTTCGCCGCGCACCGCCCGCAGGGCGGCGATGGCGCGCAGAGAGACGCCGACGTGCGTGTCGTGCTTGTCGGCCAGGTTGTGCAGGTAGACCACCTCGGGCCGCGCGGCGCGCAGGATCTCCGCGAGATCTTCCACAATGGCGGCATTGTTGCGGTCCTTGACTTCGGCGCTGCTGAAACCGAGCTGGATCTGGCAGGCGTACTCGCCGACGTAGGCAGCCTTGCGCTGCTCGAGGATGCGGACTTTCTGCATGTCCGCATCGGTGTAGCCGCCGTAGATACCGGAGCGCGGGCTGCCTGCGCCGTTGGTCACCACCACGCCCGTGAACCACTTGTCTTTCAGGCCGAAGCATTCGGCGATGCCGTGGTAGGCCATGATTTCGATGTCGTCCTGGTGCGCCGCAATCGAAAGATGCGTGGTGCGCGCGAGCGCCTCGGCGGGCGCGAGGTTATCGGGGATGAAGACGTCGGCAGTCGATTTATGAAAGTGCATGTTTGTGTTCCTTGCTGGGTAAGCTCGCGGCGGCGATCGCCTGGCCGTGTCGTTTTTCCGTTTCGTCGGGAATGTGGAAGTGGAGGCGTTCGGCCAGTTCGGGAAACTCGGCGCGCAGCACTTCACCGGCCGTGGAGAGAATCAGGTCGCCGCCGGCGCCGGTGAGCACGCGTCCCAGCACCAGCAGGTTGCGGACCTCGTAGAAATCGGCATAAGTGGCGATGGCGTAGCCGAACCAGACACCGATGGTTTCGTAGATGCGGCGCGCGCGCGTGTCGCCGGCGGCCATGAGTTTCTGCACCTGTTCCAGCTTGACGGCGAGCGGCATGTCCGCCGGCAGGCTGATACCGGCGGGCGCGAGCAGGCGTCCCACGGCCTGCTGCGAGAAGTATTGCACGCCGACGCCGCGGTCGCCCGACCACTCGTCGGCCGGGGCGTCTTCGCGGTAATCCACCGGCACGAAGGCCAGTTCGTTCAGCCAGGAGGTGATGTTGCCTTGCGGCGTCACGAAGCCGGCGGCCAGGCTGGAACCCATGGCGACGCCCAGCACGGCGTTGTCGTTGAGCGCCATGGAGCCCGCCAGCGCGGTCACTTCGCCGTCGTTCACCACGTCGAATGGGATGCCGCCCCAGGCGGCCTGGAGTTCGAAGAACAGGCGGCGGATGCGGCTGTCGAAGAGTTCGCGCGGCACGCCGCGATAGAGCGAGCCGACGCGCACTTCGTTGCCGACGTGGACTCCCGCCGCGCTGCCGCCAATGGCATCCACGCGCGGCAAATGGGCGGCGGCGCGCCGGAGCGAATCCTGGATGCCGTCGAAGTGATATTGCGGGTCCCGCTGCGTCGCCGGGTTCCAGGCAATTTCCTCGCTCGCCACCACGCGGCCATCCACCACGGCGGCGCACTTGCGGTCGCTCGCTCCCAGATCGAAGCCGATGCGGCAGCCCTCCAAGTGGCGCCCCAGCGGCGCGGCCGTTTCGCGTTCCGCCGGAGCGGCGTCGTAATCCGCGCTCTCCACCCGCATCGGCCGCCCGTAGATGCGCTCGCCCATGAACTCATAGTCGAAAGCGCGGGCGCCCGTGGGCGCGTAGACCGCGCGGATATGATCGGCAATGCGCGGCTCGCCGGCAATGGTGACGCGCCAGCCGCCCTTCTGCCAAAGCAAAAATTTCAGCAGCCGCTCCACATAACGCTCATTGAGATCGCAGTTGTCGGGATAGGAGCCGTAGAGATAGCAGTGGTCGATTCTAACGGCGGGAACCACGGCCGTGTGGAAAACTGAGACCGAGCCGTCGCTGCGTTCCAGCGCGATGGCCAGTGGCCAGCCGCCGGTTTCCGCAACGCGAGCGCGGTAAGCGCGATTCCACAGAGAGGCCGGCACGAACGCCGGATCGAGCGGCGGGACGAAGCGGGGAGCAATGGGGAGCGCCGTGGACATGACAACTCTCATGGTGCCGCTTTCCGGCCGCGGCTGTCCAGTTCGGGTATTACACTGTTCAGTTTCTTGTTCCCTTGCGACAAGCTCATCACGCTCGCGGCAATGCAGATTTTCTGTATCCTCCGCGTTCTCTGCTTCCTCCGCGCTCTGCCATGGGAAGGCGCAAGTGCTGCTACCTGTTTTGGCTTTTTTGTTCTTTGCCTTTCTCCGCGCCTCGGCGCCTCCGCGTTGAAGTCTTCTCTTCGTTCCCTTGCGACAAGCTCATCACGCTCGCGGCAATGCGGATTTTCTGTATCCTCCGCGTTCTCTGCTTCCTCCGCGCTCTACCATGGGAAGGCGCAAGTGCTGCTACCTGTTCTGGCTTTTGTTCTTTGCCTTTCTCCGCGCCTCGGCGCCTCCGCGTTGAAGTCTTCTCTTCGTTGGGACAGACGATCGCCTTGCGTCGTCTGTCAGGCGGCGTGAACCTATCCGTGTCCGTGGGACATGGCCGGCGGCGCCGGCTGGCCTTCGTATTCCAGCATGGTCATGAAACCGAAATCCATGTGCAGTTGCATGTGGCAGTGAAACAGCGAGGGCCCCGGGTTGTCGGCCACCAGATCGACCTCCACCTGCGTGCGGGCCATCACATCCACTACGTCCTTGATCACGCCGCGGGTCGCTTTTCCGGCCACCTTCACCAGTTCGAAAGAGTGACGGTGCAAATGCACGGGGTGCATGTCGTCGCTCTGGTTATCGAAGATCAACCGGTAGCGGCCGTTCGCGCGCACGCGGATCGGCGAGGTCTTGGGATATTCCTTGCCGTTGATGGTCCAGTGATCCACGGCGCGGTTGCCGGCCCACTTTTGCCTGAAAACCAGCGGGATTCGTTCGTCGGGTTCGGGCGCGGTTTCATTCCGGCCGAACAGCGTATAGTCCCAATGCTCGCCGGGCGCCGCGCTCCATTGCGGGCTGCCGGTGCGGCCGGCGTATTCCACCACTACGCCCAATCCGAGGTTGCGCACCTGGTCGTTGCCCTCGCCCAGAATCGTAATCCCGGGCTGGTTCATTTCCACCACGGCATCGATGCGCTCGCCCGGAGCCAGCTCCAGCACGTTGACGGCCGTGGGATTCGGCACGGCGTTGCCATCGAGTGCCGTCACCACGAATTTGTGGCCCGGCAGTGCCAGGCGGTGCACCAGGGTCGCGTTCGAGTTGACCATGCGGAAGAGCACGCGCTCCCCTTCGCGGACGCGCACCGGCTCGCCCGCGCCCAAAGCGTGGCTGTTGACGGTGAAAGCGCCGTAGTGAACTTCGAGCGAGCCTTCATCCCCTTCGCCGCCGCCGTGAGTCGATAGAAAAGGATTCCAGCCGTGCAGAGCCAGCGGGATCTCCCGATCGTAGCGGGCCGGGTTCTGGCGGGGTTCGAGGATCAAAATGCCGTACTGGCCGGAGTACGTGGAGCGGTGCAGGTCGCGGCCGGCGTAGACGTGCGAGTGATACCAGCGCGTGCCGGTGGGCCGCGGGACGAAGGAATATCGCCGCCGGCCGTGGGCCGCCACCATGGGCGTGCCTTCTTCGGCGGAACCGTCGGCATCGGTAGGAGTGAACAGGCCGTGCCAGTGCACCAGCTCCGGCGTGGCCGTGTCGTTGACCACATCCACCGTCACGTTGCGGCCTTCGGGGAAGCGCAGCACCGGGCCGGGAAACGAACCGTTGTAGCCGGCCGTGCGGATGGTGCGTTTGGGAGCGATGGTGACGTCGACGGTCCCGATCTGGAGCGTGACGTCGGCCGGAGCTTGCGGGTCGAGAAAGAAGGCGGCGGTGGTGGAGAGAAAATCCCTGCGGTTCATACCGGGCAACCAGATCCAGTGTAGTGCGTCGCAATCACTGGTAGCGCCGGCGGTCTTGCCGCCGGTGTCTTGTGCGCGCTTGACCCTCGACGAATCGGCGGCAAAGACCGCCGGCGCTACCAATCAGTCCCTATGCCTGCGTGCGCGAAAAGATCTGGGCTTCGAAGATTTCCAGGCGGCCCTTCGGGTCGCGGACGGCGTTCGGACCGAGCGAGCTCTTCTGGGCCAGCGCGCGGAAGAATTCGTCGGACGTCCATCCATGCCCTTCGGCCACTTGCGGCAAGAGCAATCCGGAGTTCCGGCCCAGCCGCAGGACCGCGCCGTGACGGCCCACTTGAAACTCGCTGGTGGAGCGGATGCGGCGAAACGGAGTCAGGACGGATAGTTCGATCTCGATGGGGCCTTCGGCCGATGCGGCATGGCGGAAACGCGGATCTTCGAGCGCCGCCGAGAGTGTGAGATCGGCGATCTCTTCCCCGAGCGGCAGACGCCCGGCGCAATTGCCGATGCAGCCGAGCAGTTCGTCGCCCTGGTGCAGGCTGACGAAAGCGCCGCGGTGGACCCCCAGGGCCGGCGATCCGCCGCGCGCGGCGGTGCGCCGCCGCTCACCGCTGCTGCGAAGCTCGGCCAGCGTGTCGCAGGCGACGTCGAGAAGCACTTCGCGATCCGCGGCGTCCAGGTCGTAAGCCGAACGGGGAAAATAGCCGAGCGCGGCGTAGCTGACGCAGTGTTGAAAATCGCCGGTGCGGTCGCCGGAGGTTTGGTAGTCGAGAGTGTATTCGTAGACGGGCTCACCCGGAAGGCGGCGCAGGGTATCGAGCAGCAGAGCGATGGGGGCCGAGCCGCAGACGGTGGCGTCGTGCTGGGCGAGCGTTTCGAGGAAGAGCGTGGAATCCAGGCTTCCGGCGGCGTCGATGTACTCGTGGTCCAGCGCGCGCAGCCGCGCGGCGATTTGGGAATCGGCGGGGAAAGGCACGTGGCCGAAGTTGCGGCCGTAGTGCGTGAAATCGGAAGAGGCCAGGAAGACCGTTCCGGGGCGCCACAGCGCGGCCAGTTGGCCGGCGGCTCGCTCGCGCGCGGCGGCGTCCATGCGGCCCACGTAAAGCGGCGTGATGCGGGCCTGCGGCGCGGCCTTCTGCAGGAACGGCAATTGGAGTTCGAAGGAGTGATCGCAAAGGCGCGCTTCGGGCAGCCGCGGGAATGGGGCCGCGTCAATCGGCACATCGCCGAAAGGGGTCGAGATGCAAGCGACGTCGGGCACGGCGACACCGCTCAATCCGCCGCGGTGCGGGAAGGCCAGCAGGATGACGCGCTCCGGTGGGTCGAGCGAGAGCGAGCGATACACCGCCGCGGCGACCGCCCCGCAGTAGGCCGGGCCGGCGTGCGGCGCCACGAAGGCCAGGCCATTGCGGAAGAGATGCGGCCCGGTGCGCTCTCGCGATTCTTCGAAGCAGCCATCCAGCAGGTGAGCGAGCTCGGCGGCGTCCGCCGGATACCAGGCGCCGCTATAGGGCGAAATGTGCGTAGGGGACATGCATCACCCGCAGCGGATGTGGAGCAGGCCGGCGGTTGGGGGCTGCTGGCGGAGCGCTTGGCCCCACCGGCCGGGGATGGCTGTGCCGCAGCCGGGACACTCGCCCGCGGCGGTGAGACGGTTGCGCAGCACCTGAAAGCCGCGGCGGGCGATCAGGGTTTGCGCGCAAGACGGGCAGCGGGTGTCTTCCAGAGTTCCGGTCGAGCCGGGAAGATTGCCGGCGTAGACATAGCGCAGGCCGGCGGCCGAGCCGATTTCGGCGGCCCGCAACAGCGTTTCGGGCGGCGTATGCGCGGAGCCGGTCATTTTGTAATCCGCATGGAAGGCCGTAACGTGCCAGGGAATATCGCGAGAGATGCCGGCCAGAAATTCCGCGATGGCGCGCAGCTCGGCGCCGGAATCGTTGAAGCCGGGGATCACCAGCGTGACCACCTCCAGCCAGAATCCCATTTGGTGAATGCGGCCGATGGAATCCAGGATGGGCCCAAGCCGCCCGCCCAGTTCATGATAGCGGCGGTCGTCGAAGCTCTTGAGATCTACCTTATATAGATCCACCCACGGCCGGATGTATTCCAGAACTTCGGGGGTGGCGTTGCCGTTGGAGACGAAGCCGGTGGTGAGGCCGGCGGCTTTGGCTGGGCGGAAGACCTCGACGGCCCACTCGGCGGTGATGAGTGGTTCATTATAGGTGCTGATCACCGCCGCGGCGCCCTGCCGCACCGCCATCGCGACCAGCTCCGCGGGGCGCACTCGCTCGAAATCCACTGTGGAACGGAAATCGCGCAGCGCCTGGGAGGAAACCCAATTCTGGCAGTAGCCGCAATGCAGGTCGCAGCCCAGCATGCCGAAGCTCAAGGCACGCGCGCCGGGCAGGGCGTGGAAGAAAGGCTTCTTCTCGATGGGATCGCAGAACACCGCATTCACATACCCCGTGGGCGCATACAGCGTGCCGTCGCGATTGAAGCGGACCTTGCAAACGCCCGCGAAACCCGGCCCAATGGGGCAGCGGTGGCCGCAGGCGAAGCACTCCACGCGGTTGCGGTCGAGCGGGCGCCACAACTCGGCCGGAGCGGTCTGGCGGGCGAGTTGTGCTCCGAGCGTAGCCAATCGGATATCCTGACCTGATTGTAACGCCCGGCGGCGCCGATAATCGTATACTGGCAGTTTGGTCGCTCCCTATGATTCGGGTTCCGAGAATATCAGCCTCCCGGCGCACTACATTCTTCCTTTGTCTGGGCCTTTCGCTGGCCGTGCTGGCTGCCTACGCCAACCACTTCGATAACGCTTTCGAGTTTGACGACTTTCACGCCATCGTCCGAAACCCCGCCATCACCCATCTGAGCAACATCCCCCGGTTCTTTACCAGTTCCCGGTTCTTCAGCATCCACGCCACGCAGCAGAGTTATCGCCCCGTCACGTCCGTCTCATTGGCTCTCGATTATTGGCTCGCAGGCGGCCTCAAGCCATTCTATTTCCACCTTTCCACTTTCTTCTGGCTCCTGGTTCAACTGGTCCTGATGTTTTTTCTGTTTCGCCGCATCATGGACGCTGCCGATCCGCGCCCCTCGAACCAGTGGACCGCCCTGTTCGCCGCCGCTCTCTATGGGCTGCACCCCGCCAACGCCGAAACCGTCAACTACATCATTCAGCGTGCGGACCTCTACGACACCCTGGGCGTGGTTGCCGGCCTTCTGCTGTTCGTCCGTTATCCCTCCCAGCGCAAGAACGGCTGGTATCTGCTGCCGGTCATTGCCGCCATCCTGGCAAAAGCGCCCGCCTTGATCTTCCCAGGCATCCTCTGGTGCTACGTATTTGTGGTGGAGCTGGACGGAGACTTCACCGCCTCCTGGGCGGAAAACCGCCGCAAGTGGCTGCGCGCAAGCGTGGCGGCCCTTCCCGCGTTCGCCGTATCCGCCGTGCTGGCCGTCCTGCTGCGCTACATGCAGTCCCCCCATTTCGATCCCAACATCCCGCCTCGTTCTCTCTACCTGGCCAGCCAGCCAAGCATGGCATTGCGCTACTTCGCGACGTTTTTTCTGCCTACCCAGCTCTGCGTCGATTGGGGTTGGCCCGTCTCTCCCAGTTTTTTTTCGGGTTTCGCGGTCCTCGGGTATCTGTTTGTGCTGCTGTGTTTCGGCCTTACCATCCGGGCGGCGCGAGACCGCCGGACCAGACCGGTCGCTTTCGGCATTCTTTGGTTCTTCCTGGCACTTCTGCCGACCTCGGCCTTCCCCCTCAGCGACGTCACCAACGATCACCGCATGTTCTTCCCCTTCGTAGGCCTCGCCCTGGCAGCGGTCTGGGCACTGCGGCTGGCGCTGCGGAGCATCGCGGGGCCGGAGCCGGGGCGCCGCTGGCATGTTGGCGCCGCCGTGCTCGCTGCCCTGGTGCTGGCTGCCGCCGCCGCCGGAACCCGGCAAAGAAATACCGTGTGGAATACCGGAGAATCGTTGTGGCGCGACGTCACCCTCAAGAGCCCGCTGAACTCCAGAGGCTGGTGTAATTACGGGCTAGCCGTCATGACGGAAGGCGACTACGAGGCCGCCGCCGCCAGCTTCGAGCGCGCCTTCAGCGTTGATCCCCGATGCGGTTACTGCGAAGCCTGGCTGGCCCTGGCCGACATCGAACGGCACCGCGATTCCGACGCCGAGCGGCATTTCAGCCACGCGATGGGGCTCACCTTCTACCCCCTCGACCCGGTGATCCTCTACAGCCGGTGGCTTGGATCCAACGGGCGCCAGTCCGAACGCATTCAGTTGCTCCAGTCGGCGCTGCCCAAAGACCCGCTTTTCATGCCCCTGCGGCACGAGCTGCTTCTGGCCTATCAGGGGGCGGGAGACTGGCCCGCCGTTGGCAACTTGGCCCGCCAGACCCTGCAGGTCGACCCGCACGATTCCGACGCCGCTTCCGCCCTGGCCACGCTTCCCGGCGCCGGCCGTTAGCCCCAGCCAAAGCTCGTCAACGGTGCACAGGTGCCTGGTAGCCACCTGGAACGGTGGCTGGACGGTGTTTTCCCGCCGGCTAGAACCCTGGTACTAGATCCTTCTGGTGGTCGCCCTTCCCTTTATTTTCCAACAGATTGGAAGGAATAGCACATCCCGGCGGCGGGTGCTTGGTGGAGGTCTTTCACTAGAACCTGGAACAGTACTGGTTAAGGTGAAATTTCGTGAGAAATCCGTTGACTTGGCAAGCAATTCTGGTAGTATTAAATCTGTTCTTGAGTCCGGTGGATTGACGTTAGTTGTAGTGAGCGAGCCGTTTTGGGTGTGCTGACTACTGTCCGTCCGGCGGATTTCATCTTGTTACGGAGGAAGGAGATTTAACACATGACGAAAAAACTCTTAGGGTTGGTTGGTGCAGCCCTATTATTTACGGCTTTGGCTAGTGCAAGCCCCGTGTCGTTCACGGAGTTCTGCGGTTCAGCTACGGTCACGGCCACTTCAAATGGTCAGACGCCGACGATAGCTCCGACGCAGGTTACTTGCGCCGCCTTTCTGATTCCGGCTGGCTACACGCTGACAGATGTCGACTTGTTGATCGCTAACGATTTCAGCGGCGCTACCATTGGCTCAACCAATACCCTTCAGTTTTCGTATTCGACTGGGCCTGGATCAATTTACGATAGCTTAGCTTTTACCGACACAATTTCGGGAACCGGCACGTCATCCGCCAGCGGCGGTTACACAAGTACGACCGGGCCTCCGCCTCCCTGCACGGTTACGGGAACCGGCCAGGATAACTTTGATTGCGACCTTTCTGTGAGCATTGCGAGCACCGGCAGCACATCCTTTGGCCCGGTTAACGTCACGGGTAGTGCAACCTGGCTTTTAGGTACACTGGGACAGAGCGGTTCGGAGGACTTCCAGGTCTATATGGAGTTCACCTACAATATTCCTCCCAGCACTCCGGAACCGGCTTCCCTGCTCCTGATCGGCAGCGGTCTGCTCGGTCTGGCGCTGGTTGGCCGCCGGAAGTTCCGCGCGTAATTCCATTCAGTTCTTGATTTTCAAGACCTAAGTAAGGGGCCGGTGCATCATATGAGTATCGGCCCCGTTTTCTTGTCCTTGTTTTTCCCCTGTGCTTCCGATTCCTCACTTGTTCAGGCTCACCTCCCCCAGATGTAGTAGTATTCAATCCCCATCGCGTGGCGCGTGGGCAATCCTGCCTCGGCCACGATTGCCTGCCCCATGTCGATAATGCACCTCCAAAGTGGCATTCTAGAGAAGATGACCCGAGACTGGAAAGAACGGAAGCCGCTGGTGGGAGCGGCGGTTTTCACGCTTGCGTTTCTTTACCTCTATTGGATCGCCGGCGACATTCTCCGGATGGCCGGCGACGAGGGTATTTACCTGGAAGGCGGGCGGCGTATCGCCCTGGGCCAACAGCCGTACCGCGATTTCTTTGCGTTCACCGGGCCGCTGACCTTCTGGATGGAAGGAGCGCTGGCGTGCTGGAGCGGCATGCGCCTGGCGGTGATGCGCCTGCCTTTGATTTTGGATACCGCTTTCCTGGCCTGGGCCGTTTTTTGGCTTACGTCCCGTTACGCCGGCGCCCTCTATTCGGCCGGCACGGCCTTGGCGTTCCTGGCCTACGAATCCAGGATCCGGCTCTTGAACGTGAACCACCGTTGGGACAGCTCGGCGCTTGCCATGGCGGCGATCGCGACAGCGTTGGCAGCACAGCGGACCGGCCGGCGCGGCCTGTGGGCGGCCTCCGGGTTTCTGGTGGCGGCCGCCGCCTGGGCTACGCCTTCGATGCTGGTGGTGGCGCTGCCGCTGCTGTTCTGGTGCGGCCGCCGGGGCCTTGGCAGCGTCCTGGCGTTTCTAGGCGGCGGCGCGCTGGCAGCGGGCGCCGCCACCATCTACTTGCAGGCGTGTCACGCTCTGGTTCCCATGATCCAATCCATGCAATGGGCGGGAGCTAACTATACGGCGCCCAATCGCATGCCCTATGGCAGCATAGTATGGGACGGGGCCAAGGCAGCGGGCCTCGGCACCATGGGATGGAGCTACATTCTGACATCCATCTACGCGCTGGTTCCCGCCATTCTTCCGCCCACGGCTCTGCTGGGCTGGGCGTGGCATCTCCGGGGGAGCAGGAATCGCGGAGAGGCCGCGGAAATGCTGCCGTTGCTGGCCGCGGTGGTGGCGCTGGTTTTCTCCGCGTGGCCGCGCTGGACCTCCAACGCGCTGCTGTACACGGTGGCGCTTTCCTGGTTCTTGTGCGCGCTCCTGTTCTACCGCTTGACGGCGCCGCGGCAGCGGTTCTGGCTCTGCGGCGCGGTGCTGCTGGCATCGGTGGGCTCGCTGGCCGCCAAATCGATGGCGCCGTTGGACTTCCTGCCGCTTGAGACGCGGGTGGGCACGCTGCGCGCCCCCGCTGACGAAAGCGAGTTTCTGGCGGCCCTGGAGCGCTGGATCCAACCGGGCGATTCGCTGTTCTCGTTTCCTTACCTGGCGTCGGTCTACTATTTCCTGAACGCGCGGAACCCCACTCGTTATACTTTCCTGCAACCGGGGATGATGACGCCGGAAGACGAACGGCGCGCCCTGGCGGAGCTGGCTGCGGCGCCGCCGCGGTGGGTGATCTACGAAAGCTGGCCGCCCCAAGCCGCGCTGAAGATGTGGCCCGGCAGCAACCCGGCGCGTATCCCCATGGACGCGATGAACGCCTATCTCCGCGAACACTATCAGCCGGTCGAAACCGTGACCGGGCCCTGGGGCCGCGTGGTGGTGATGGAGCCGACGGCGGCCCGGCACGCTCCCTGAGATAGTGCAAAAGATGGGGCAAGCTAAAGCATGCCCCACCAAAACAGCCTGTCTTTGCAGTGGTGGGGCATGCTTTAGCTTAATGCCATATAGTTTTCGCACCACCACGCAACCGGCATTGATCGTGGGGCAGTCCCCCTGGACTGCGGCCGACGCCCCCGTCGGCCTGCTGGCGCTTTGCAGGATGCTGATATCGTTGCTCCGGCCGCGGGACGAGGGCGTCCCGCGCAGACCAGGGGGTCTGCCCCACAAACTCTTGCAGCATTCCCGGTATTGGGAAGACTATGTGGCATTGTGCTTTCGCTTGCCCTGGTCCGTGCGGGCATTTTGTTTGTGAAGGTCCGTTGTATACTGGCGGGTTGAGAGATTTCGGCGCGGTTTTGCGGGCTAATTCGCGCGATCTGTCGATCGCGTTGGCGCTGCTGCTCCTCGTGTTGGGCGTATACGCCCCGGTTCGGCACTTCGAGTTTGTCAACTACGACGATCCGGGCTACGTCTTTCAGAATGCGCATGTGACCTCCGGCCTCAGCGCGGACGGCCTGCGCTGGGCGTTCACCACCACCGAGCGCGCCAACTGGTTTCCACTCACCTGGATTTCGCTCATGGCCGATTGCCAGTTCTTTGGGCTGAGCGCCGGGCCACAGCATTTGACCAACGTGATATTCCACGCGGCGAGCACGCTGCTTCTGTTCGGGCTGCTCAAGCGAATGACCGGCGCGTCCGGCCCCAGCGCGCTGGTGGCGTTTCTTTTCGCGCTGCATCCCCAGCATGTGGAATCGGTAGCCTGGGTGGCCGAGCGGAAGGACGTGCTCAGCGCGATGTTTTGGATGCTGACGCTCTGGTCGTATGTGCGCTACGTGTCGCGTCCCAAACCAGCCGCCTACCTGGTGACTCTGCTCTTCTTTTGCCTGGGGTTCCTGTCGAAACCGATGGTGGTGACCCTGCCTCTGGTGCTGGTCCTGTTGGATGTTTGGCCGCTGCAACGGGTCCCGCTCGCGCCGGCGGAGGCGGGCGTCCGCGCGCAAGTGGTCCGTACGCTGGTCTGGGAGAAGCTGCCCTTCTTCGTGCTGGCGATGGTCATGTCGGTGACCACTTATGCCGTGCAAAACCAGGGAGGAGCGGTGCGACCCCTCGAATTTATCCCGCTGGGCGCGCGGCTGGAGAACGCGTTGATTTCCGGAGCCGTCTACATCGGCAAGACAGTATGGCCCACCCGGCTGGCGGTGTTCTATCCCATACCTGCGGAGCAGCCGGCATGGCAAGTGATTGCCGCCGGCCTGGTGCTGGCGGGTTTGACGGTCCTGGCGCTGCGTTTCAGCCGCACGCGTCCCTATCTTGCCGTCGGCTGGTTTTGGTACCTGATTACCATCCTGCCGGTGATCGGAATTATCCAGGTGGGCGAGCAGGCTCGGGCGGACCGGTATACTTACATCCCCACCATCGGACTCTCTCTTATGCTGGCCTGGAGCGGCGCAGACGCGTGGCGGCGGTGGCCCAAGGCGAGGCCGGCATTGACATGCCTCTGCGGCGCGGCATGCGTGGCTCTTGTGGCGCTCACCTGGAGGCAAGTCTCATACTGGGAAAACAGCGCGACGCTCTTTCAGCACGCCAACAAGGTGACCGACAACAACGCCATCGCGCACGGCTGCCTGGGGGATGCCTGGAACGCCCAAGGGCGCTACGACGAGGCGCTCTCGGAGTACCAGACGGCGCTTGCGATCAACCCTCGCTATCTGGCCACCCTGATCAATTACGGCACACTGCTGATGCGCCTGGGGCGAACCGGGGAAGCGCGCGCTCCGTTGGTCGAGGCTGTTGGGTTTACGCCCGAGGATCCCCAGGCGCGTAACGCCCTGGGAAACGTCCTGGCACTCCAGGGCCATCTGAACGCGGCGCAGGAGCAGTTCGAAGTGGCGATTCTACTGCAACCGGACAATGTGGCGGCGCACATTTCGCTGGGAAACACGCTGGGGAATCTCGGGCGGATGGACGCGGCCATCGCTGAATTCTCGGAAGCCCTGCGGATCCAGCCGGGATCGGTGGAGGCGCGGCAAAAACTGCAACAAGCTTTGTCGATCAGAGATCGCGTCGGGAACAAGTGAGACCCGGACACACTGTCCGGCCCAGCTTCGATAACACCAGCCCAAGCTACACCGTGGCCGGCTGAAACGGCCCCGTGTTTCGAGTGGCGGGGCCGGCGCCGCCGTCCGCTGCTTCCGCCTTGACCGGCAACTCTCTCACCAGGAGACTGCGACAGTTGAACCGCCCGCAGAACCGGGGTTATCCTTTGTTTACGGAGGTTCAACTTGCGCGCACGCATGTTCATGGTGTTCTTTGTGCTTGCTCTTGTATTCAGGTTGGGCGTTGCCTGGGTATCCGGGGCGTTCCACCGGTTCATCCCCACTGAAATGGAAGGGATTGCGCTCAACGTTGTTGGATTCGGCGACTATAACCTCTTTGGCGGACCGACAGCGCATTGCACGCCGGTCTTTCCTCTGTACCTAGCCGGGCTATTTGGCATTTTCGGAACGGGCTTGCTGGGCATAGTCGTGAAAGTCACGCTAAGCTGCGCTGTCTCATCTCTACGCTGCGGGCTTGTGCCTCTCTTCGCAATCGACGCCGGGCTCGGTCCCGGGATCGGCGCGCTCGCCGGCGGCATCAGTGTTCTGTATATCGGCGCACTGGACACGGAGATCAGTGGCGGGCTGGACGGGCCATTTGTGGCGATCGCCCTGCTGATCCTGGTTTGGGCCATGCTGCGGATGTGGCGCGACGGATCCTGGCAAACCCGCACGCCGTGGTGGTTTTTCGCGTTTTGCGGGTTCTCCGCCTTGCTCAACCCCAGTCTGCTCCCAGTCATGGGCGGGTTCCTCCTGGCCGGCGCCGTCGCCTGCCCCACGGGAGCGCGCAGGCGATATTTGCGCCAAACGGCATTGGTCGCACTTGGCATCCTGGCTTTCCTGTTGCCCTGGGCGATTCGAAACTATTGGTCCTTAGGCGCGCCGATCTTGACGCGCAGCAACGTCGGCATCGAATTCTGGGTGTCTAATGGACCAGGAAGAACATTCGACCTTCCGAACAACTACGACACCTATCACCCCAGCAGATCCCCGGCGGAAGCTGCAACGTTAGCCGATCTTGGGGAGGTGGAATACAATCGAGTGAGGCTGGCGGAGGCCATCGGTTGGGTCCGGGCCCACCCTGGCGAATTCCTGCGCCTCACGGCGCAACGCTTCGCTGCCTGGTGGTTTCCGCCGCGCCCTGTCATCATCCTGGCGCCCAAACTCGTCTTGACCCTGCTGGCTTTTGCCGGCCTGTGGCTGATGTTCCGGCGCCAACCGGTGGTGGCCTGGCTATTCCTTGTCACTTGGGTTACGTATCCCGATGTCCACTATATAATCCAATGGAGCACCCGATACCGCTACCCAATGGACTGGCAACTTTTGCTCTGCGCCTCGGTCGCGCTCTTTGCAGCTTACCGGGCGGCGATCCAGCGGTCATCACCAGGCGTCGCGCCAGGCTTCGCGGTCTCTTAGACACCACGCAAGAATAACTTCGCAGTTGCTGCCGTGGCGCACGCACTCATGCGAGACGTGTCGAGACTCTTCTCGACACGCCGGCGGGAAGCGGACAGTCTGTCGGGGCCGGGCGTCGGCAAGAGTGCCGACGCGGCACGCATGAGTGCGTGCGCCACGTCATCACCACGGAGTGCTTGTGAGAAGAGCGGGCGAGGAGTGCCGAAGCCGGCTTGCCGCCGGGCGGCTACACCGTGGCAGGCTCGGGAGGTGAGAAATCGATCTTCTCATACAGATCGGCCAGGAGCAGATGGCAGCCGACCGACTTGAGGTCGAGCGAATCTTCCGGGCTGGCTTTTGCGGTGAAATTCCAACTGCCGTCGGGCTGGCGGGTGTAGCGTTCGACACTGACGCGCTGAGAGGAAATCATCATGTATTCCGCAAGAGATTCCAGCGAGCGATACTGTTCGAACTTCTGGCCGCGGTCGTAGGCTTCGGTGGATTCGGAGAGGACTTCGATGATGACGGTGGGGTTGAGCAGGGTATCGAAAGTGTCGTCCAGAAACCGGGGCTCTCCGCAAACCACGACCACATCCGGATAGGTGTAGAGGCCGGTGGCCGTGACCCGGACCCGCATATCGTTGGAAAGGGGCTGACAGGGCCGGCCGCGGAGTTGCTGCCCTAACTCACGCATCGCGTTGGCAACGATCTGAATGTGCGCAAAACGCGCGCCCGACATCGCGAACATCTCGCCCTGGTAATATTCGCTTTTGAACTCGGCCTTGCGCTCGATTTCGAGATACTGTTCGGGTGTCAGATAGCTCTTGGGAAGCGTGGACATGGCCGTGTCTTCACCTTACCATGTCCACGCTTCCACTGATGATTACGCCGTCCGCTGGGTCTCCGACTTGTCTCCCGAGATGGCGGCCTGAGCGGCAGCCAGACGGGCGATCGGTACGCGATACGGAGAGCAGGAAACGTAGTTCATGCCCACGCGGTAGCAGAACTCGACCGAGCTCGGCTCGCCGCCGTGCTCGCCGCAGATGCCGATTTCGAGCTTCGGATTGGTCTTGCGTCCCAGCTCGACGGCCATCTTCACCAGCTTGCCGACGCCTTCCTGGTCAAGGACGGCGAAAGGATCGTTGGCGAAGATTTTCCGGTTCTGGTAATCCTGCTGGAACTTCGTATAATCGTCGCGCGAGAGGCCCATGGTGGTCTGCGTGAGGTCGTTGGTGCCGAAGCTGAAGAATTGGGCTTCGGTGGCCACCGAATCGGCCGTCAGCGCGGCGCGCGGAATCTCGATCATGGTGCCGACCAGGTAATGCTGGTCCTTCATGCCGGCCGCCGCCAGAACCTCTTCCGCCACACGCACTACGATCTCCTTCTGGTTCACGAACTCCTTCACGCCGCCGATCAGCGGGATCATGACTTCGGGAATCACCTTCACGCCCTTCCTGGCCACCAGTACGACAGCTTCGAAAATGGCGCGGGCCTGCATCTCCGTGATCTCCGGATAGGTGATGCCCAGGCGGCAGCCGCGGTGGCCCAGCATGGGGTTGAACTCGTGCAGTTCTTCCACGCGCTTCAGCAGCGCGGAAAGAACCGTCTTGAGGTTTTTCACTTCGGCGCCGAACTTCTGATACGTGGCGGCGAATTCCTTCTTCTTCCTGATGTCGGCGTAGGGCAGGACGGCGATATCCACCATCAGGTCCTCGCGCTTGGGAAGGAACTCGTGCAGCGGCGGATCGAGCGTGCGGATCACCACCGGGAAGCCGTCCATGGCCTGGAACAGGCCGGCGAAATCCCTGCGCTGCATGGGCAACAGCTTTTGCAGGGCTTTGCGGCGGGTCTTTTCGTCGCGCGCCAGAATCATGGCCTGCATGTGCTCGATGCGCCCTTCGGCGAAGAACATGTGCTCCGTGCGGCACAAGCCGATGCCTTCCGCGCCGAAGCGGCGGGCGGCCTTGGCGTCGCGCGGAATATCGGCATTGGCGCGCACGCCGAAGCCGCCGCGGAATTCGTCGGCCCAACTCATAAAGCTCGCCAGAACGCCCGACGCGGGGTCGGCATCCAGCGTGTTGGCCTGCCCGGCAAACGCTTCGCCGGTGGAACCGTCCAGCGACAGCCAGTCGCCTTCCTTCAGAGTCACGGTCTTGCCGTTGACGCTGACGCTGACTTCCTTCTTGTGTTCGTCCACCGCGATCGATTCGGCCCCGGCCACGCAGGGCGTGCCCATGCCGCGGCAGACCACCGCCGCGTGGCTGGTCATGCCGCCGCGCGACGTCAGAATTCCCTTGGCTACCTCCATGCCGTGGATATCGTCCGGCACGGTTTCCTTGCGCACCAGGATCACCGGCGCGCTCTTGAACTTCTCGACGGCTTCGTTGGCCGTGAAGACGATGGTGCCTACCGCCGCGCCCGGCGAAGCCGGCAG
The DNA here is from genome assembly GCA_049519475.1 of Bryobacteraceae bacterium. Taxonomy (GTDB): domain Bacteria; phylum Acidobacteriota; class Terriglobia; order Bryobacterales; family Bryobacteraceae; genus PALSA-129. Next base: position 48,405 of record JBEKQS010000003.1, read on the forward strand.
GCCCTTGGCGAGCAGCGTGAGCGACTTCTTCGATTTCGGATCGAGCACCGGATGCAGAAGCTGGTCGAGCTGCTGCGGATCGACGCGCAGCACGGCTTCCTTCTTGTCGATGAGGCCTTCGCCCACCATCTCGACGGCGATGCGAACCGCCGCCGGGCCGGTGCGCTTGCCGTTGCGCGTTTGCAGCATGTAGAGTTTGCCATCCTGGATGGTGAACTCGAAATCCTGGATGTCGCGGTAGTGCTTCTCGAGCATCGTGGTGATGTCGCGAAGCTGGTTGTAGACCGCTTCATTCCATGTCTTGAGCTCGGAGATGGGATGCGGCGTGCGGACGCCGGAGACGACGTCTTCGCCCTGGGCGTTTTCCAGGAACTCGCCGTAGAAGGCCTTTTCGCCGGTGGCCGGGTTGCGCGTGAAGCCCACGCCGGTGGCCGAGGTTTCGCCCATATTGCCGAAGACCATGGCCTGCACGTTGACCGCCGTGCCCAGGCTGTCGGAAATCTGGTTCATCTTGCGGTAGTATTTGGCGCGGTCGTTGAACCAGGAGCGGAACACGGCGTCGCGCGCGCCCTGCAACTGTTCCATGGCATCCTGCGGGAAGGCCTTGCCGGTTTTCTTTTCCACCAGGGCCTTGTAGCCGGCGATCACCTGCTGGAGGTCCTCGGCCGTCAGGCCGGTATCGAGCTTCACCTTGGCCTTCTTCTTCTGGCCGTCGAAGACGGCGTCGAAATCGTGCTTGCCGACTTCCAGCACCACGTTGCCGTACATCTGGATGAAGCGGCGGTAGCAATCGTAGGCGAAGCGCGGATTGTTGCTCCTGGCCGCCAGGGTTTTGACGGTCTGGTCGTTGAGGCCCAGGTTGAGGATGGTGTCCATCATTCCGGGCATGGAGAACTTGGCGCCCGAGCGGACGCTCACCAGCAGGGGATCGTTGACGTCGCCGAGCTTCTGCCCCATGCGCTGTTCCAGCGTCTTGAGGGCGCCGAGCATCTCCTTGTGGATCTCGGCGGGAACGGCGTAATTATTCTGGAAGTAAATGGTGCAGACTTCCGTGGAGATGGTGAAGCCGGGCGGCACCGGCAGCTTGGCGCGGCACATTTCCGCGAGGCCGGCGCCTTTGCCGCCGAGCACGTCTTTCATCTTTCCATCACCGTCGGCGGTTCCGTTGCCGAACGAATAAACTTGCTTCTTCATGCTTTGAGGCTCCTATGAATTTGTAACGATTTCAGAAAAATCCGCTATGGGGGAAAACTCCGCCAGCAGCGTGTGCAGTAACGCAAGACGATTCTGCCGGACACGCGCGTCCGGCGCATTGACCAACACTTTGTCGAAGAAGAGATCGACTTTAGGCCGCAGTTTGGAAATCACGTGCTCGATGGGTTGCCCCGCGATGCGGCGATACTCTTCGTATAGATCCTGTTCGGGACCTTCTTCGAGGAGAGTCACGTTGATACTCATGGGGCTGCCTGCAAACCCTGCTTGTTCGAGGATGTTGCGGATGCGCTTGAAACTGGCGGCCAGGGGTTCAAAATCAGGTGTGGATCTCAGCGCCTGGACGCGCAACAGGCGGGCTTCCAGGTCCACCAGGCTGCTCCATCCGGCAGCCATGCAGGCGTTCACTTCGTCGTAGGCGAAGCCGCGGTGGTCTTTGAAGCAGAAGCGCACGCGGTCGGCGAAGAAGGCCATCAGCTCCTGATTGCCATCCAGGAAATCGTGAAGCTTGAGCTCCAGCTTGCCTTCCACCAGAATGCGGACCACGCCTTGGGCGGCGCGGCGCAACGCGAAGGGATCGCGCGATCCGGAGGGAATCAGGCCCACGCGGAAGCAGCCGCGCAAGGTGTCGAGCTTATCGGCGAGCGAGACCAGTTGGCCGGTGCGGCCGCGCGGGATGGCGTCCTCCATGCTCTCGGGCTTGTAGTGATCGTAGACCGCCTGCCAGACGGCTTCGGGTTCGCCATCCGCGCGGGCGTACAGGCCGCCCACCACGCCTTGCAGTTCGGTGAACTCCTTGACCAGCTCGGTCGGGAGGTCGCACTTCATAAGTTCGGCGGCGCGCGCAGCGTGAGCGTCGCCACCCAGTTCCTTCACCAGGTCGACCACGCGGCCGGTCTTTTCGAGGTAGGTGCCGAGCTTGGCCTGGAACGTGACGTGCGCCAAATCGAGCTTGCGGGCGGCCAGCGTCTTCTTGCGGTCGGTCTCCCAGAAGAATCGCGCATCGTTGAAGCGGGCCCGCAGCACGCGCTCGTTGCCGCGGCGCACGAAGCCTTCGGGATCGGCATCAATGTTCATCACCGCGACGAACTGGGCGGCAAGTTTGCCGCGCTCGTCTTCCACCGAAAAGTACTTCTGGTGGTGGCGCATCACCGTGACCAGCACTTCTTCGGGCAATTCCAGGAACTGCGCATCGAAGTTGCCGGTGATGGCGGTGGGGTATTCGGTGATGTAGACCAGGGTTTCGAGCAACGCGGGGTCGGCCTTGATGCGCACGCCGGCCAGCTCCTTGCGGATTTTCTCGCGCCGCTGCTCGGCCGAAAGGATCACGTAGTGGTCGCGCAGCCGCTGCTCGTAATCGGCCGTGGTGACGGCGATTTCGCGCGCGCCCAGCCTGCGGTGGCCGCTGGTCAGCGCTCCTGATTGCACGCCGGCAATTTCGAACGGAACGATCTCTTCCCCCAGCAGCGCCACCATCCAGCGAATCGGCCGGATGAAACGCGGCCCGCCCTTGGCCGTCCAGTACATGGTTTTGGGGAAGTTGATTTCGAGGATCAGCCCAGACAGCGCTTCGGCCAGAATGTCTTTGGTGGCGCGGCCGGCCATTTTGCGTGTGAAGCAGTAATATTCGCCCTTGGGCGTGGTCTCCACGGCCAAGTCTTCGGGCTTGACGCCTTGTTTGCGGGCGAAGCCGGCGACGGCCTGGGCCGGCGCGGATTTCGCAGGCCCCAGCACGCGCTCTTCGGAATCGGCTTGCCTCTCAGGCAGGCCTTCGGCGCGCAGCACCAGGCGGCGCGGCGTGGCATCCATGGCGATGGATTCGTACGGGATCTCGAGCTTCTCGAACAGCAGGCGCAGGTTTGCGAGCGCCCCCGGAATCATCCAATCGGGGATCTCTTCGGTGCCGATTTCCAGCAGGAATGGCAGGCTCATTGGGCCACACCACCTGCTTTTGAATTGTGGGGCAGACCCCCTGGTCTGCGCGGGACGCCCTCGTCCCGCGGCCGGAACAACGATGTCAGCACCCCGCAAAGCGCGAACAGGCCGACGGGGGCGTCGGCCGCAGACCAGGGGGTCTGCCCCACAGTACGTGGCACTAAGCTCATTGGATCGCCTCCTGCTGCTGATCGGCCCAGGCCTGCGCCACCCCCACCGCGATCTTGCGCACGCGCTGGATGATGCCGACGCGCTCGGTCACGCTGATGGCGCCGCGCGAATCGAGCGTATTAAATAAGTTGGAGCACTTCAGCACGTGGTCGTAAGTGGGCAGCAGCGGGAATCGCTTCTTGTCGCCGGACTTCGGATCGTAGAGCTTCAGCAGCCGCGCGGCTTCGCCTTCGTGCAGCTCGAACAGCTTCCACAGCGTCGGGATATCGGCCGCTTCGAAGTTGTAGACCGAATACTGCAGCTCGTCACGATAGCGGACATCGGCGTAAGAAAAACCCTTGGTCCATTCGATATCGTAGACGCTGTCCTTCACTTGCAGGAAGGCCGTGAGGCGTTCCAGGCCGTAAGTGATTTCGGCCGGGGCCAGGTCGAGATCGATGCCGCCGCACTGCTGGAAATAGGTGAACTGCGTGATCTCCAGGCCGTCCAGCATCACCTGCCACCCGATCCCCCAGGCGCCCAGCGTGGGCGCTTCCCAGTTGTCCTCTTCGAACTTGATGTCGTGCTTGCGGAGGTCGATACCGATGGCTTCCAGGCTGCCGAGGTATTGTTCGATCACGTCATCGGGCGACGGCTTGAGAATCACTTGCAACTGCGTGTGCTTGAAGAGGCGGTTGGGGTTGTCGCCGTAGCGGCCGTCGGCCGGGCGGCGGCTGGGCTGCACGTACGCCACACGATAAGGATGCGGGCCGAGCACGCGAAGAAATGTCTCCGGGCACATGGTGCCGGCGCCCACTTCCACGTCGTAAGGCTCCTGGATGATGCAGCCGCGGTCGGCCCAGTATCGTTTCAGCGTGAAGATGATGTCCTGAAAAGACTGCATGTCGTCTAGCCTGCCAAACTCTCTTCCAGCAGCGGCGCGGTCACCAGCCTCCGGTCCACGTGCGTCTCAATTTGCCGCACCAGAAACCTTCTCAAATCGCCCGCGGTTGCCTGGTTCCAGCCAGGCTGCGAAACCGCGGCTACCGGCGTCCGCAACATCTCGGCCGCCAGGGCTCGCGACGCCGCGCTCAACTCCCAACTGCCGCCGGCCAGGCTTTTCCGGCAGTGGCCGCAGACCAGACCCTCGCGCCCGCGGCTGAAAAAGGCCCGTTGGGGAGTTTCCGCGTCGTCCAGCAGGCTCCCGCAGCCAAGGCAGACATCCAACCGCGGCAGCCAACCGGACAGCCGCACCGCCCACAAGGAAAAATAAGCGACGGCGCGCCAGGCCCCGCCCGTCTCCGCCGGCTGCCGCAATGAATCCAAGACCGCCAGCAGCAGACGGAAAAACTTCTCGCCTGGCTCCGCGGCAGGCAGCAACTGGTCGGTAACCTCCGCGAAATAATCCAGCGCCACGCTCGTCCAATAATCGGAAACCAGGCTGAATTGCGATCGGATCAGCTCGCAGGAATCCAGGTTTACCAGCTCGCGGGTTTCGCGCTGGAAATACGCCATGCGCACGTGCGATAACCGCTCCAGCCCGGCGCCGAAAGCACTTTTCGGGCGGCGCGCCCGCTTGGCCACGCCCCGCAACTTTCCCTGGTCCCTGGTCAGAAAACTGACGACGAGGTCAGCCTCCTTCAATGGGAAAGTCCGCAGAACGAGAGCTTCACTGACACGCGCTGGCACACGTGGAAATTTCAGAGTAACACAGCGCAGCGAAGCCGCAACCAAACGGCCGAACCGAAGACTTCAACGCGGAGGCGGGGAGCCGCGGAGGAAAGCAAAGATAAAAACAAGAGCAGGGGGTGGGGAGGAGCCGGAATTCGCGCGCTCCCCGTGGCGAAGCGCGGAGGAAGCTGAGCACGCGGAGAAAAACAGCATGGCCGCAAGCGTTACGAATTCGTCGCGGGAGAACAAGAAACTGATGGTTAGCAATACAGATGAAAAGTGGGGCGGGCAATCCTGGCGGGCTTCGTTGATGCGGCGGCGCGACCGGGGGGTCGCGCGCAGACCAGGGGGTCTGCCCCACCAAAATCGAGACACTTGTGGCGTAGGAAAGAGGGCGTTGCGGCGGCCGGGGCTCTCGGACTTTTCGCCGGGCGTGTCTCCGGATTCTCTCGGACCCTATTACAGGGCGGCCGCCAATGATTTGAACCGCATCTGCGGGGTTGACGACGCTGGATGGCGCCACGCTCCCCGATTCGATGATTGATTCTCTGAAAACCGTACTCCACGCGGGCACGAATGCCGATATGTTTCGGGATTGCGAAATCGATTTCACGTTTCT
>JBEKQS010000004.1:0-49365 GCA_049519475.1 Bryobacteraceae bacterium
GAAGTCCGTCAGGAGAATGGAGTTGCGGAGAGTGCGGATGGCCTCCTCAAATGTGCTGAGGCCTGAGGCAGATTCGCCCAATGGAACCAGCGCCGTATTTCGGTCTCCCGGAGAAAGAGCTCTTCCATGCCATTGCTTTACGACCGGCAAAGTGCCGATTACCTCCGTGGCCAGCGTTTGCGAGATCTGTTCGGGGTCGCGAACGGTGTTATTCAGGATGTCGCCGATGATGGCGATCGCTACCGAAAGCAGGACGGAGAAGAGGAATGCCAGCAAGATATTCAGTTTGAAGTTCGGAAACACGGCCTTCAAAGCGGGCCGGGCCATGTCCGCAATGCGAATCGCGCTGTTCTGGAAGCCGGAGTTGATGGTGGCCTCTCTGATTTTTCTTACCAGTTCCTCATAGAGTGTCTTGTCGGCCTCGGCTTCCCGCTTGAGCGACTGGTATTCGAACGACCGCGCGTTCAGATTGTCGAACTCGATTTTGGTCTCCGAAACGGCTTTCCGCAGCATGGACTCGCGGTTGAGCGCTTCGCGATACTCCACGTCGACCCGTTGACCGATATTGTCCTTCGTGCGCTGCAATTGCTGCTGCACTTCAGCCACCTGCAGGGCTGCTTTTCTGTACTCCGGGTGATTCGGCCCATAGTGCGCTTTGATTTCCGCGAACTTCTGCTGTTCCTCGTCCAACCGCTCCGAGAGCTTTCTCAGCGACTCGCCCTGGCTGGAGACCTGGGCGGCCTCCATGGTGCCGCCCGCCACGGAATTGTGAGCGGCCTCTTTGCGCACGCGGTCGGCCTGAGCATTCGTGAATTCGGTGTTCAACTGCAGCAGGCGGGCCGACAGAATGCTGGTCTTCTCTTCCGGATTGATGACGTTGAGTTCCCGTTCAAACTGGTTGAGCGCGGCACTGGAGCGCTCCATTTTGGCCTTGAGTTCCTCGAGTTGCTTTTCCATAAAGGCCGACAGGCTGGCCGAGGACTTGTAGCGAATGTCGTAGGTGTGTTCCAGATAGGAACGGGCGATGCCGTTGGCGACATCGGCTGCGAGCCGCGAGTCGGCGGAGCGATAACTGATGAGCAGAAGGTAGGTATTGGGCGGGCGGGTGACCTTGAGGTTCTTGAGGCGCACCGGTGCGTCCTGCTGGCTGTCGGAAGTTCCGGGCGTGTCTGGTTTTTCGGCGTCGGTTTCGAGAAGCCTGAACTGTCCCGCCACGGGCCGCAGAACCGAGTCGGACTGAATCAGCTTGGCTTGGGTGGCCAGAAACTGATCGGAGTCGTTGGCAACGGTACGTGTGGCTTCTTGCCCGATAATGGCGCTGGGCATCTGCCGGTCGATATCCACGGTGGCGGTGGATTCGTAGATCGGGATCAGGCGGCTGGAGACGACCACCGTCGCGGTGACTGAACAGGCCACGAACAGTAGAATCTTCCACCAGTTGCGCCGCAGGATCCAGAGATAGTGCGAAAGCGGAACCGGCACCGCCGTGGTATCGGGCTCGGGCGCAAACCCGGGGGCACGATAGATATCTGCCGGAATCGGGAGATTTCGCGCCGGCATGTCCGCGACCGGAGCCGGCAAGCTTGCCAGGATATTTTTTTCAATCATCGTTCTATTACCGCCCGTAGATCAGCGCGGTTGCGCCGGCTGTACTGCCAAATGCGAGGATTCTCTCCAGCGCCGCCATCCCGAGGCGTCTTCCCCGGTTGTCCGGGATGTAGAGGACATCGTTGGGCAGCAGCGCCGCGTCGGCCGCCTTGCGGTCCATGATTTTACTCAGTTCGATGGGGATTTCATTTTTCGGCCCCGACCCCTCCGTGCGATAGATATAGGCTTGTTTCGATGCGAACGGCGAGAGCCCCTCCGCCAGCGCGAGCAGCTTCAGAACGCTGGTTTCCGAGCCGTCCCGCACCACGAAGGCTCCGGGCTTTTTGACGTTGCCAACCACGAAAACCCTTCCGGCTTCGGGCACTCGCACTTCTTCTCCGCCCGTCAGTCTCAAATTGGCGTCGGGGTCGGCGGAGTCGATGAGCGCCTTGACCGGAATCCGTTGAATCAGCGCCGTGGGTAGACCGGAGGGACCGATTTGGCTCTTGCTGATGAGGATCTCGGATCCGGCGTCCTCGGTCAATCCGCCTGCTCGGGTGACGGCTTCGAGCAGCGTCACGGGAGCGCTGGCTTGAAAGGTAACGGGACTCCGGACGGCGCCCGCCACGCTGATTGGCCGGCTGCTGTACTCGACGACTGTAACGGTCACGAACGGATCCACGATCAGATCCTCTTCCGCCAATGCTTTGGCAATGACGTCCTCCAGGTCGTTCGGCATCAGTCCCTCGCCCTTAATCTGTTGTTTCAGCATTGGAAGGCGGATATTGCCGTCGGCTCCGACGCGGACGGTGCGAGTCAGTTCGGGCGAATCGTAGACCTGAATCGCGATCAGGTCTCTGGGCCCAATCTTCTGTGCAGGGAGATTTGTGGACGGCTCAGGCAGGCCGCCGGGGCGCACCTGGCCTTGGATCCAGGCCGGCATCAACACGAGAAAAAGCGTGAGTGGTTTCATGGTGAATGTCTCGAGCTCAACCTCAGTAATTCCGCAGAGATGCCTTAAACTCCGCTTACTCCCATGCAACCCAGGACCGACCGAAGATTCGGAATTCACTCAGATCATTGCCTTTGTTCGATCTCCGCAGGCCAGGCATCTTATGCTCACTGTTACTATCGACTGTCTGCCGGATTGCTATAGGGGTAGGGTGCATTTTTCGGCAGATAACAGATCTGGTGGTCTCGGTCCGGCATGATACCCTGGGCTCAAATGCCGGAACCCATGACGAGCGTGGCCGACTGGGATCGAGTGTGGGCGTGAGTGCCGAGCATGCGGCTGCCGAGCCGGCTCTTCGTCACCACTCAGGACCGGATGCGGCTGCTCCGGCGATATCTCAAGCCAGGCATGCGGTTTCTCGAATTGGGATGCGCACCGGCAAGAATGCTGGCCTGCGTGGCCACACAGGGGGGTGCAGGTGGCGGAGATGGATTATGCGGCGCAGGGAATCGAGTGGCGCCGCCAATTGATGCAAGCCTTGGGGTTGGAAGCGGACCTACGGTGTGAAGATTGATTCTCCACGTTTTCGCGAGAGAGCTTCGACTTAGTACACACTGCCGGCTTGATCGAACATTTCGACGACCCCGTGCCCTTGGTGAAGATTCATTTGGATTCGGTGCGCCCCGGAGGTACGGTCTTGATCAGCGTGCCGAATTACGGCGGCGTCTATGGCGCGATGGGCCGGCGATTCGGCCCGAAGGATCTCGCGTTGCACAATCTGGTTACTACCAGCCGCACGGGGATGGAATCCATTCTGCGCCAGTTGCCGGGCATGCGGGGCCACGTGGCAGTTTCCGGCCGTTGTTATGCGTCGCGGGTCTTGTTTGATGAGAAAGTGCCCCGCCCGATGGGAGCGCTGTTCGAATACGCCACAAACGGTTTTGGGTTGATTCAGCCGTTTCGGATCGGGTGGCTCTGCCCGCAAGTTGTGTTGGAGATCGTGAAGCCGCTCTAGGCGCGTTAAAAAAGGGGCTTCGGGCCGAGGCCCGAAGCCCTGAAGAGGAGGACAAACAACCCGTGCGAGGTTAACGGCTGGCAGAAGGTTGAGACTGACTCTGTCCGGGGAGGCTTCCGGCCGCAGCCAGGCCGCCCACGGTAGCGGCCGCTGCCACACCGCCGATGACGGCGATGGTGCCGGCGCCGATACCGGTTGCGGCGCCGACGGTAGCGGCTCCGGCCGTGCCGACCGCCGTTCCCGCGACAGCGCCGGCGCCGGCAGTAGCTCCGATTTTCTTAGCGACCGAGGAGCAACCACCTTTGCCGACGACCTTCAGGCCGGCAACGCGGATCAATTGAGAGGCTCCCGGCACAGAGGCAGGCGAGGTCTCCGCAACGCCGGTGATTTCCACCCGGTTGCCGATTTCTTTTTCGAGGTCCGTGCCCAGAAGTTCGAGGACGACGCTGGTCGTCTGGTCGACAACAATCGCTTTCCCGGCTTTCTCCAGCAGACATCCGGTCACTTTGGTGGGGGCCGATGCGCCGACAGCCTGGGGTTCGAGGTCCAGGCTCTTTCCGGCCTCGATGGTTGCGACCAGGACGCCGGTAGAATTCGTCACCCGAACGGCGCCGCGAACGGCGGCGACAATTACCTTGCCGTCACCCTCCAGTTTGACGCGCGTGATGGCATCCCGAGACCCGGAGACGCGCAGAGAGCGAGCCTCCACTTCGTAATCCGGAGCCGATTCGACCTGGCCGTAACCCGACTCGAGGATGAGCTTCTTCTGATATACCGTGGCACGCGTGTCTGCGGCCAGGCGGATTTGGGCTCCGCCGATCAGTTGAAGCTGTGAGGGAGCGCTGGCAGTCTCGATGATACTCCCATTGAACAGGGTGCTATTACCCCACACGCGCGCGTGGTCAACCTGAAAACTTCCGTTGGTGATTGCCGAGCCAATGGCGTCGTTCCAGGCGGGCAGGGAGCTCAGAGCGCCCAGGGCCAATAGAATCAATGTTCCCCGGACGAGGAATGGTAGGTTACTTGGTTTGGTCATCATAACTAACAACTCTATCGGCGGGATCGGCAGGTTCATTAGATCCAGCCGAGAAGATTTTCAAAAAATGTGAGGTCTATGATTCCGGAATTTATTGTCGATAGTATGTTCCGTGAGAACTGAAGCTTCGCGACCGGCTGCCTCGCCGGTCCGAATCCTGATCCATTGCAGCATCGTGCTGGCGCTGGCAGTGGCTGCGTATTGGTCCGGGTGTCTGGCATGGGCGGACCATCTTGCGCGGAGCAGCCAGCCAGCCGACCGCGAGCGCGCGGTGCGGGTGGCGCCTGGCGCATCCTTATATGAGCGGCTGGCAGACAAGATCGAAGAAACGGGCGGCGATCCTATGCCTGCGCTGGCGCATGCGGCGGAGCTGGATCCGGCGAACGCCGAATGCCGGATGCGTGTGGGGCTGCGGGCGGAGATGGCCGGCCAGTTTGACGTGGCGGAGCGGAATCTGCTGGCGGCGGCCCGACTGAGCCGCCTATACCAGCCTCGATATCTGCTGGCGCAGTATTATTTCCGGCGGCAAAATGCCGGTGGATTTTTCCAATGGGTGCACGCAGCCTTCGATACAGCCTACGGCGATGTTTCGCCGCTGCTGGATTTGTGCTGGAGAATGCGGCCGGATCCGGAGTGGCTGTGGGCGCACGCGCTTTCCAGCCGCCCGGAGATCGCCCGGCAGTACCTGGTTTTCCTTTCCAGGCGGCAGCAAGTGGAGGCTGCAGAAGTCTTAGCCGGGCAACTCTCCGAGTCTGCCGTAGCCGCGGACCTCCCGGCCCTGTTGGAGTTTTGCGACCGCCGTCTGGCGGCCGGCCGCCCGGCGCATGCGGTGGAAGTCTGGAACCGGCTGTGTGTGAGCCGGTTGCTGCCGTTTGAAGAGCTGGATCCGACGAGGGGGACTTGGCTGACCGACGGGCGTTTCGCTCATCAGGCGCTCGGGCAGGGTTTCGACTGGCGCTTAAACGATACGGATGGCGTGACCAGCCGGCGGATGAAGGGTGAGTTGCGTGTGACTTTTAGCGGGCGGCAGGCGGAGTGGTGCGGCGTCGCGTGGCAGTATCTGGCAACGCGGCCGGGGGGCAGTTACCGGCTCCGGTGGGAGTTGCGAGGGATTGATATAGACTCGCCGGACGGCGTTTGCTGGAAAATCTACGATCTGGCGGGACGGCGTGTCGCTGCCGAGACGGGCGGCGGGAGCCTGACTTTCGTGGCCCCCGCGGACGTGTTGATGTTGATGCTGTCCTATGAGAGACCGATGGGTTCGCCCCGTCTGGCTGGAACGGTGGCTGTGACGCAAGTGGCGCTGGGGATGGAGCGATGAAAGGAGCGGCGCTTGGCCTCGCCGCCTTGCTGTTTTTCGGCACCTTGACGTTGTGGGTAGAGCAACGCTGGGCCTGGAGTCTGTTTCAACTCGGGGTTTTTCTGCTGGCGGGGTGGCGGCTGGTGAAGGCAGGCTGGAGGCAGGTTCCGGTCCCCTTCTGGCCGCTCGCGGCGGCGTGCTGCTGGCCGTTCCTGCAAGTCTTACTTCGCCGGACCCTGGCGCCGGCGCGGACCTGGAACGCAGCTCTTGACTGGTTCACGTTTCTGGTGGTGTTTGCGCTGGCCGCGAAGGTGCTTTCGGACCAGGGCGCCCGCCGCTGGTTTCTGAGGGTGGCCGCGCTGTTTGGCATGTTAGTGGCGGCCGAGGCGACGGTTCAGAATTACGCCTCCGGAGGGAAGATCTTCTGGCTCTTTGCAAGCGGCTATAGCGAAGGGGTGATGGGGCCATTCGTCAACCGCGGCCAGTATTCGGCCTGGATCGAACTGCTGCTGCCGGTGGCGCTCTACCTGGCTTTTTCCGACCCGCGGCGCCGTGTGCTGTGGGGCTCGGCGGCCGCGGTACTGTTCGGTTCCCTGGTAGCGGGGGCCTCCCGAGCCGGCTTCGTTTTAGCGGGTGGCGAGTTGCTGGCGGTAGTGGCTGTGGCGGGTGTTCGAAAGGTCGTTTCGCGCAAGACACTGCTGGCGGCGGCCGTCCAGATTGCGGTCCTGGCCGGGATTGCCGCTACGGTGGCCGGATGGCAGGAATTGCAAAGCCGGCTGGAGACGCAAAGCTCGGAAGCGCTACGGCTGGATGCGGTTCGCGCATCGGCCCAAATGGTGCGGGAGCATCCGTGGTTCGGTACGGGGCTGGGAACGTGGCCCACGGTATACCCGGCCTATGCCGGGCTCGATACGGGCCTGTTCCTGAACCAGGCGCACAACGATTGGGCGCAATGGGCGGCGGAAGGCGGCTTGCCCTTCCCGCTGCTGCTAGCCGTTTTCTCCCTGCTCTGTTGCAAAAAGGCAGTTCCGTCGATCTATGGGTTGGGTGCAGTGGCTTTCCTGTTGCATGGTCTGGTGGATTATCCGATGCAGCAGCGGCCGGTCTTGGCGGCGTGGTTTTTCGTGATAGCGGGCGCCGCGGCCGCCTGGCCGGGCGACCGCACTTGAGCCTATGATGGACTACTACGAAGAACTGGGCGTAGAGCCTTCGGCCTCTCCCGACGAGATCCGCCAGGCTTACAAGCACCTCGCGCGACTGCTCCATCCCGACCACTGCAGCGACGAGCCAGGCCGGCGTCTGGCGAATCTGCAAATGAAGCGCCTGAACGGCATGTTACAGGTGCTGACCAATCCGGTGGATCGGGAGAGCTATGACCGTTCATTGTTTTCCAGTACGCCAGGGCTGAGCGGACCACCGAGATCGTTTGATTGGACCGCGCCGCACTGGTTGTGGCCGGTGCTAGGGGCAATCCTGCTGGCCGGTATTCTTTCCTTGCTGATACGAACTCCCCGGCCGGCTGCCACCACCGCGAGGTCACAGGAGGCCTCGGTTGAGCAGGCGGCATCGGCGCCCAAACCGAAGGCGCCCAGAGCACATGCGTACAAGCCGCGAGTCACGAAATCTGCTGCGGACGATTCGGAACTGGGGGATGTACCGGCGGATCACGCACCGGCGCCCGCTCGCGGGCCGACAGGCGGGCGTGTCGTGCCAGAGCCGGTATTCGAGGAACCGGCGCCGGTCCGCGCGACGGCCGCACCGGCCGCGAATCCGGTAGCGGCACTGGGGCTGGTGCCGGCCAGCCCCTCGATGGCCGGCAGTTGGCTGTTCGTGCCGGCGTCCGATGCGAAAAGTGCCGGGTTGTACCCGCCGGAATACATCGAGCTGCGTGTGATGGAAGACGCGGGCGTGCTGCGTGGCCGTTATCGCGCCCGCTATCGCGTGGCGGACAAAGCGATTTCGCCTACTGTGGCATTTGAATTCGAAGGCCGGGGATCGAACGACGAGGCCAAGCTGCCGTGGACCGGAGCGGGCGGGGCCAAAGGCGAGGTCACGATGCGGTTGCTGGAGAGTGGCGCGCTCCAAGTTACGTGGGAAGCGAGCCGGATGGGAGCGGAATTAGGTTTGATTTCCGGAACGGCTACCCTGGTGCGAAGGCTGGACTGAAAGAGTCTCCAGCCTAATGAGGGTCGATTGAAAGGGGGACATGCTGACCAACTTCCCCCAACGCCTAGGACCGTATCGGGAGCACCGCGGCGGTGAGAGCTTCCGGGGTGGGCGACGTTGGTCGGGCCGCGGTGGTTTCGGCGCGACATAACGCTACAGCAGCAGCGGCAGCAATTCTCCCGCAGGGCCGCGCAACGCGCAATCGACCAAGACGGAGGCCGCCGTCTCCTCTGTATTGATCTCGATTACCTTGGCCCCGGCGTGCCGGGCATAGGGAATCAAACTGGCGGCCGGATGGACCACGGCGGACGTGCCGATCACCAGCGCGACCTCGGCCGACGCGGCGGCATGCTCGGCCTCTTTCATCATGCCGTCGGGAAGCGGCTCGCCGAACCAGACCACGCCGGGACGCGCCAGGCCGCCGCAGGCGCAATGCGGCGGCAGTTTGGGTAGCGGCGCGCGGCGGTCGGGCCAGTTGGCGCCGCAGGAGGTGCAGCGCATCCGCCAGATATCGCCGTGCAGTTTGAGGATCTTGCCGCTGCCGGCGCGGTCGTGAAGGCCGTCCACGTTTTGCGTGATGAGGGTGAAGCGGGGCTTGCGCTTTTCAAGCTCGACCAGCGCGCGATGGGCGGCATTGGGCGCGGCCCTGGCGATGAGCTCGCGCCGCCAGTTGTACCATTCCCAGACCAGACGCGGGTCTTTGGCGAAAGCTTCGGGCGTGGCGAGATCCTCGGGCTTGTAGTCTTTCCAGAGGCCGCCGGCGCCGCGAAAGGTGGGGATGCCGCTCTCGGCCGAAATGCCCGCGCCGGTCAATACAGCCAGCGAAGTGGCATCCGCGATCCACGCGCGTGCCTGTTCCAAGTCCGCCATCGTGCCCGGTTTACTGCCCCAGTTTACAGCAAGTTTGCGAGCGCCTGGCGCACTCTCTTCAGAGCCTCCACCGCGTCCGGCCGGTCGATGCGGATGACTGCGCCGCCGTTCGTCCGCGGCCGCCAGCGATCGAACATGCGCGGAACAGGGAAGCCGGCGAAGACGCTGACCAGCGGCACTCCGGCAGCGGCGGCCACGTGCTGGCCGGCGGAATCGTAGCCGATGTACAAGCGGCTGGCTGCGATGATGGCGGCGAAGCCGGCGAAGGAGCCGTTCCAGAACGTGGCGCGCGCGCCGGAACGCTCGACGGCCCGTTCCACGCGCGCGGCCTCTTCCCCGCCCGCGCCTTTGTCGATGCAGATGGCCGCGCCACGCGCGCCGAGCAGATGGAGCAGACTCTCTTCGAACGGATCGGGCAGCCGCTTGGCCGGGTTCTCGCCCACCCCCAGGCTGACGGCAATCGCGGCGGTGTGCTCCGGCGGTGCAGCCAGCGCCACGAAGGGCTTCGCGCCGGCCACACCCAGTGTTTCCTCGGCCCACGCCGCCGCCAGTTCCGGAAGGGGCCGGTCGGTCGCGCCGCCATAGGCGCGGCTCTCAAACAAGTGATAACGGTCCTCGGCGCATATCGGAAGCAATCCCAATTGCGTGAGCCGCGAATCGGAATCGATGATCAGCGAATCGGGCGCGTCGAGCATCGCGGTCAGGTCCTGCCGGACGGCCAGGCGATCGCGCAGGCTACCGCAGCGGTAGGCCACGGCCGCGTGGCGAATGCGCGGGTCGGCCTCAAACAACTGGTAATTCTTTGGCGGCCCGACGAAGACGATTTCGGCCCTGGGGAAGCGGCGTTTGGCGGCGTCGAGGAGCACGCTGGTCACGGCCACATCGGCGCCCAACGTGACGCGCGACAGCACAAACACGCGCGATGGCTCCCCCGTGACGCGACGCACGCGGCGCACGCGGCCATAGCGGGAGACCAGCGCGGCGGCGTCGGCGCCCTCCACCACCGCCGCGATGGCCTGCGAGAACAACTGCGCGTAAACATCGCACAGAGCCGGCTCGAAGCGGTCCGCCAGCCCTTCTGCCAGGATGGAAAACAGCGCCTGATTGCAGGGCTCTTCGAGCAGCGCCCGCGGCAACTCGACCGGGCTTTCGCCCGAAATCGCGCGCGCCAGCAGTTCCTCGGCCGTCTCGCTACACGAAGTACTTGTCAATCATTATCCCCAGCTTGGTGCGCGTCGCTTCCGGCACCTGAGCGCGGTCCGTCAGAATCGCGTGGGCCAGCGCCGACCCGCACTGGCACGCGCGCCCGGTGGGCATGGCGGCCACCGCCGCGGCCACCACTTTGCTCGCATTCTCGGCGTTCTTTACCAGGGTGGCGATGATGTCGGTGACTGTCACGGCGTCGTGATCGGCGTGCCAGCAATCGTAATCCGTCACCATGGCCACGGTGACGTAACAGATCTCCGCCTCGCGCGCCAGCTTGGCTTCCTGCAGGTTGGTCATGCCGATCACGTCCATGCCCCAGCTTCGATAGACGTTGGATTCGGCCTTGGTGGAAAAGGCCGGGCCTTCCATGCAGAGATACGTTCCGCCCTTGTGCGCGTTGACGCCCACGGAGCCGCAGGCGCCGGTCACCACGTCCGCCAGTTCCGGGCAGATGGGGTCGGCGAAACTGATGTGCGCGACCAGGCCCTCGCCGAAAAAGGTCGACACGCGGGTCCGTGTGCGGTCGAAGAACTGATCGGGGATGACGAAATCGAGCGGCCGGTGTTCTTCCTTGAGCGAACCGACCGCGCTGAGAGAAATGATGCGCTCCACCCCCAGCGATTTCATGCCGTATATGTTCGCCCGGAAATTCAGCTCCGAAGGCGAGATGCGGTGGCCGCGCCCATGACGCGCCAGGAACGCAACCTGCCGCCCCGCCAGCGTCCCCAGGACGTAGTTGTCCGACGGGTTGCCGAAGGGCGTCTGGGTATTGAACTCCTCGATGGCTTCAAAGCCGGGCATGGAGTACAGCCCGCTGCCTCCAATAATTCCGATTTCCGCTTTCAACTGGCACTCTCCTGAATCAGTTCCAATAGCACGCCCCCGGCCGAGGCCGGATGCACGAAGACATACAGATGGCCGCCGGCGCCGCGACGCGGCTCATTCAGCAGGCGCGCGCCGGATGCCCGCAGGCGCTCGACCGCCGCGTTCAGATCCGGGACGCGCAAAGCCAGGTGGTGCAGGCCGGGCCCGCGTTTCTCGAGAAATTTTCCGATGGGAGAATCGGCGTCCGAAGGCTCCAGCAGCTCGATGCGCGAATCGCCCGCCGGCAGCATGGCGACATGCACTTTCTCCGCCGCAACGGTTTCGCGATGTCCCACCGCGAGCCCGATGGATTCGTAAAACGCGGCGGCCTGCTCCAGGCTCTTCACGGCGATACCCAGGTGGTCGATAGTGGCGCCGGCGATCTTGTCGCCGGCGAGCTTCCTCGGCCGGCCGCCGGCAACAAGATTGTCGGCGCTACAAGCTCCCAGCAACTCCGCGATCCCCTTCCCTTCCGTGGCGACGGTCTTCACGATGGCCGGATGGCGCCCGTCGGTGAGGCTGAGCATGGCATGCAGCTCTTGCTCCACGCGGCCTGCGCCCGGCTGATCGGACTTGTTGATGGCGAAGACATCGGCAATCTCCATGATCCCGGCCTTGATGGCTTGGACGTCGTCGCCCATGCCCGGCACCAGCACCACCACGGTCACTTGCGCCAGGCCGGCGATTTCGACTTCATCCTGGCCCACGCCGACCGTTTCGATGATGACGAAATCCTTGCCGGCGCAATCCATCAGGCGCACCAGGTCGGCGGTCGAGCGCGCCAGGCCGCCCAACGATCCGCGCGTTGCCATGGAGCGGATGAAGATGCCGGGATCGGCGTGGTGCTGCTGCATGCGGATGCGGTCGCCTAAAATCGCGCCGCCGGTGATGCGGCTGGTGGGGTCGATCGCCAGAATGGCCAACGTCTTCCCCTGGCTGCGCAGCGCCGTCGCCAGCGCGTCCACCAGCGTGCTCTTGCCGGCGCCGGGCGGGCCGGTGATTCCAACGATTCGCGCGTGTCCGGCGAATTCCTCCAGTTCCCGCAGCGTCTCGAGCGCCTGCGGGTCCCGGTTTTCAATGCCGGTCGCGGCGCGGGCCAGCGCGCGCGCGTCGCCTTCGCGGATCTTACGGGCGAGAGAGTTCATTCGGCTTCTGTCGTTGCACTTCTACCTTCTGTCTTCTATCTTCTGACTTCTGTCTTCTAAATCCCGCAGGGATTTCAAGGGCGAAGCCCTTGCTACTCAGCTTTTCAGAAGTTGCCGTGCGATCACCAGACGCTGAATCTCGCTGGTGCCTTCCCCGATGGTGCACAGCTTCACGTCGCGATAAAACTTCTCCACCGGGTAATCCTTGATGAAACCGTAGCCGCCATGGATCTGCACCGCCTCGCCGGCAATGCGCACGGCCGCTTCGGAAGCGAACAGTTTGGCCATGGCGGATTCGCGCGTCACGCGGTGGCCGTGGTCGAGCATCCAGGCAGCGCGGTAATTCAGCAGGCGCGCGGCATCCAGATCGACGGCCATATCGACCAGTTTGTGCTGGATGGCCTGAAACTCCGAGATGGGCCGCGAGAACTGTTTGCGCTGCTTGGAATAGCGGAGCGCGGCGTCGTACGCGCCCTGTCCCATACCGATGGAAAGCGCGGCAATCGAAATGCGGCCGCCGTCCAGCACCTTCAGGCTGTCGACAAAGCCATGGTGCCTCTTACCCAGGAGCTGCTCGGGCCCGAGGCGGCAACTTTCGAAGATCACTTCGCCGGTGGCGCTGGCGCGCAGCCCCAGCTTGTTCTCCTTTTTGCCCAGACGGTAGCCCGGCGTGCCTTTGTCTATGATAAAGGCGGAAATGCCGTGCTGGGCCGCGGCGCGGTCGGTGACGGCCATGGCCACGCAAACATCGGCGTAGTGCGCGTTGGTGGTGAAGGTCTTGGCGCCGTCCAGCACCCAGGCGTCGCCGTCCAGGTCCGCGTGGGTGCGCGTGCCCGCGGCGTCCGACCCGGCTTCCGGTTCGGTCAGCGACCAACAGCCCAGCCACTCTCCCGAAGCCAGTTTCGGCACATAGCGCTGGCGCTGCTCCTCGTTGCCCATCTTGTAAATGTGGTTGGTGCAGAGGGAGGTGTGCGCGGCAAGAATGATGCCCACCGAACCATCCACGCGCGACAGCTCTTCAATAATGATGGAGTAATCGATGTAGCCCAGCCCGGCGCCGCCCAGGGCCTCCGGGAAAATAGCCCCCATGTAGCCCAGCCGGCCGAGTTTCCGAACCACTTCGTGCGGAAATTGCTGCGCCTCGTCCCACTCCATGACGTGCGGGCCGATTTCGGCTTCGGCGAATTCGCGCACCGCTTTCCGTAATTGGATCTGTTCCGGAGTGTACTCAAAATCCACGATGGGGGCGCCTCAGACGATCTCTTCCAACACCCGGTCCCAGCGGACGGCGCGCTGCCGGCGAAAGCTCTCGACCGCCATTCGGCAGGCGATCGAGACACGGTATCCCACGTCAAAGCCGCAGTTGGGCTGGCGGCCGGTGCGGATGGAATCGAAAAAGTTTTGCGTGTGCGCCCTGGGATCGGTGCGCGTGACGCCGATCATCTCATTGCCATCCGGCCGGTTCTTTTTCTCCGGAGCGTAGCGGATGGTCTGCGGCGTGCGCGAAATGGCGCCGGCCGTGCCCAGCACGTCCTCGGTGACGCTCAAGCGCTCGTTGCCGAAGCCGGAGTCCCAGGTGAAGAGCAACTCCTCTTCGTGCTCCATCGCCACGTTCATGGTGTCGGGAACTTCGCGGCCGTCCTTCCACAAATAGAGGCCGCCCGTCATGGTCACCGATTGCGGAATCTTGAGGCCCAGCGCTTTGTACCAGAAGGCCAATTGCTGGCAGAGATTCTCGGTGACGTTGCCGCCGGAGTAATCCCAGAAATAGCGCCAGTTGAGGTAGCGGCCGGCGTCGAAGGCGCGCGGCGGGGCGTCGCCCAGAAAGCCCTTCCAGTGGATGTTCTCCTCGGTCATGTCGGGATAGACCGGCCGCGCCCACTGCGGCTTTCCGTGGGGCGTGTTGCGGTACATGCGCGCCTGGATGAAGGTGATCTTGCCCATTAGCTCGGGCTTCAGGAATTGCGCGGCGTCGGCCAGATGGCCGCTTGAAATCGCCTGATGGCCGATCTCCACCGTGAGGCCCGGCGCGCGCTCCACGGCGGCTCGCATGCGCTTGGCCTGCTCCACCGTGAAGGCCATGGTTTTTTCCTGGTAGACGTGCTTGCCGGCATCGAGCGCCTCGACGAACGGCTCGCAATGCAAATGCTGTGGCGTGGCGATGATGACCGCGTCGATCGAGCGATCGTCCAGCAGTTGACGGTAATCCATGTACAGCTTCGCATCGGGAGCAAGGCGGGCGGCGTCCTGCAGGCGGCGGGTGTAAACGTCGGCGATGGCGACGCACTCGGTGTTTGGGCAGGCCAGGGCCTCTCGCAGCAGTTCGGCGCCGCGCGCGCCCGCCCCGATGACGCCGAACCGCACGCGCTCGCCGGCCGCCAGGACGTTGCCGCCGGCCAGCGTGCCCGCGAGGCCAGTGGCCACTTTCCCGATGAAATTCCGGCGCGATTGCATGGGCGAGAGAGAACTAGAACGATTATATCGGAAGTGGGACCGGCGTTAAGACAACTGGTAGCGCCGGCGATCTTGTCGCCGGTGCCCTGCGAGACCTTAGTATAGAACCGGCGGCAGAGACCGCCGGCGCTACAAGACCGGTCGGGAGGCCGGTCCCACTAAAGCCGCTACCATGAAAGCATGGCACAGACACCCCGGCTCGCGGCCGTCACCGGCGCTTCGAGTGGCATCGGCGCGGCTTTCGCCCGCGCCCTGGCCGCGCGCGGCTTTGACCTGCTCCTGATCGCGAGGCGCAAGGACCGCCTGGACGAACTCGCTGGCGAACTGGCCGCGAGCCACGGCACCGCCAGCGAAATCCTGACGGCAGACCTGACCCTGGATGCCGATCTGGCCCGCGTGGAGGATCGCTTGCGCGCCGCATCCACCCTGGAAATGCTGGTCAACAATGCCGGCTTCGGAGTGGGCGGCCTATTCGCCGAATCGCCAATCGCCGGCCAGGACGCCATGCACCGCCTGCACATCCTGGCCACCTTGCGGCTCACGCACGCCGCGTTACAAGGGATGGTGGAGCGCCGCGCCGGCGCCATCATCAACGTCGCCTCGGTGGCCGGCTTCATTATCAGTCCCGGTGCGCTCAGCTACGGCGCCACCAAGAACTGGATCAACACGTTCACAGAGGGCCTGTGGCTCGAACTCCGCGCCGCCGGATCACCCGTGCGCGTGCAGGCGCTCTGCCCCGGCTTCACCTATTCGGAATTCCACGACGTCGCCGCCATGGACCGCACCAGGCTGGCGCCGCCGGCGTGGTGGTGCTCCGCCGAAGCGGTCGTGGCCGAATCGCTGGCGGGGCTGGAGCGCGACCGCGTTTTCGTGATCACGGGCTTCCGGTACCGGATGCTGGTGGCGGTAGTGACGCACATGCCGCGCCGGCTGCGGCGCTGGCTGCTGGTTCGCTTTGCGCGGCGGAGCGGGCGGCTGCGAGCAAGATGAGGACCGCAGGACCTTCATCCCAATTGGCCAACCAGCAGCGACTTCGCGTATTCCAGCGCGGCGACGGCGTTGACGATGACCTCATCGGCACGTGAGATTCTCATATCCCCTCGAATCATTCGTGTATCTCGCCGCAGATGAGAGCCGCCCGTCTGCGTGTTACGCTCGAATTATAGTGTTCCGCCGCGTCATCTGGATCGTGCTCGATAGTGTCGGCATCGGCGCCATGCCCGATGCCGCCGCATTCCTCGATCCGCCGGGCGCCGATACCCTGGGCAACATCGCGCGGCTCCGCGGTCTGCATCTGCCGAATATGGCCGCGCTCGGCCTGGGCAATATCAAACCGTTGACCGGCATCCCGGCCGCCGCGGCGCCCACCGGCGCTTACGGCCGCTGCACTCTGGCCTCTCCCGGCAAAGACACCACCACAGGCCATTGGGAAATGGTGGGCATTCATCTCGAAAAGCCATTCCCGCTTTATCCCCACGGTTTTCCCCCGGAGATCATGGAGGAGTTCGAGCGGCGCATCGGACGCCATTCGCTGGGCAACAAGGCGGCGTCCGGCACGGAAATCATCCAGGAACTGGGTGCGGAGCACATGCGCACGGGCTCGCCCATCGTCTACACTTCGGCCGACAGCGTTTTCCAGGTGGCTGCGCACGAAGAGGTGATCCCGCTGTGGGAGCTTTACAAAATCTGCGAAACCGCGCGTGAGATTCTGCGCGGGCCGGCCGAAGTGGGCCGCGTGATCGCGCGCCCCTTCCTCGGAACGGCCGGCCATTTCACGCGCACCGCCAACCGTCACGATTACGCCGTGCCGCCGCCCGCGGGAATGCTGCTCGATCGACTGGACGAGCGCGGCGTCAACGTCCACAGCGTCGGCAAGATCTTCGACGTGTTCCTGGGCCGCGGCATCCGCGAATCCTCCAAGACGAAAAGCAACTCCGACGGCATGGCCAAGACTCTGGAAGCCATGGCGGCGTCCGACGGCGGCCTGATCTTCGTCAACCTGGTGGATTTCGATCAACAATATGGGCACCGCAACGATACGGAAGGCTACGGCGCGGCGCTCGAAGAGTTCGACGCCTGGCTGCCTCAATTCCAAGCCGCGCTGCGCCCCGACGACCTCGCTATATTTACCGCCGACCACGGCTGCGACCCCACCGTTCCCGGCACCGACCATACGCGCGAATACGTGCCGCTGCTGGTCTCCGGGCCGAAGGTCCGCGCGGGCGCGGACCTGGGGCTGCGTGGGTCGCTCTCCGACATCGGCCAGACGGTGGCCGCCAATTTCGGCGCGTCGATCGGCAACGGCGCCAGCTTCTTGCCGCAAATTTTATGAGAAAACCAATCATGGCGGGCAATTGGAAGATGTACAAGACGCCCGCGGAAACCACGCAATTCTTCGAGAAATTCCGGCCGCTGGTCGAGAAATCCGAACACTCGGAGATCGTGATCTGTCCTCCTTTCACGAATCTCGCCGCGGCCTCCGCCGCCGCCCAAGGGAGCCACATTCACATTGGCTCGCAGAACATCGCCTGGGCCAAGGAAGGCGCCTTCACAGGTGAGATTTCCGGCGCCATGATCCGGGCCACCGGCGCCACCCATGCCATCATTGGTCACAGCGAACGGCGCCAGTATTTCGGCGAGACCGATGAGACCGTTCTGAAGCGGACGCAGGCGGCGCTCGAAGCCGGGCTCACGCCGATTGTCTGCGTGGGCGAGCGCCTGGAAGAACGCGAAGCCGGAAATACCGAGGCCGTGCTCGCCCGCCAGTTTGAGGGCGGAATCGCCGGGCTCACCGGACAGCAATTCGCCAGAATTGTGATTGCCTACGAGCCGGTTTGGGCCATCGGCACCGGCAAAACGGCCACACCGGAAATCGCCGCCGACGCCCACCGCGCCATCCGCGCGCAAGTCCACGCCAAATTCGGCAAAGAGGCGGCCGACGCTGTCCGTATTCTCTACGGCGGCAGCGTCAAACCCGACAACATAAAGACGCTGATGGCGCAGCCCGAGATCGATGGCAGCCTGGTGGGCGGCGCCAGCCTCGACCCAATCAGTTTCGCGTCAATCGTGAACTTCTAACGCTCGGGCGGGCAATCCAGCCCACAGCCGCCTTTCAGACGGCTGTTCCGGACTCGGCGCGAATCCTTGCCAGCGGCGAGTGCCGGCGCCGGCGGCAGCCACGATTGGCTGCCCCACATTTAGCGCTGCGCCCAGTATTGGTGGCGGGCTTGCACCACCAGGCCCTTCTGTTTAGCCGTCAGTTGGATGGCGCGAAAGGCGGAGAGGGTGACCGGCTTATCCGACACGTAGCCCAGGTTGTACTGGTTGCGTAGTTCCTCTTGCAGAATATCGAATATCTGATCCACGGTCTGCTTCTTGGTAACTTCGAAAAAGCTGCCGCCGCTATCCTCGGACATACGCTGCAAGACACGCTTGCCGTCCCCACCGCCTCCGAAAAGTCCATAGGCGCTGGGGTCGGCGTACAGGATGGAATAGATGAGTGTGCCGGCGCGCTGCGCAGCCTCCACGGCATCCTTCAGCGTGCCGTAGCTGCCCTCGTCCACTCCATCCGAAAGCACGATCAGAGCTTTCCGCCCGGTCAGCTTTCTCATCACGTTGTCGGAAGCCTGGACCACGGCATCGTAAAGCAGAGTGCCGCCGCCGCCCTGCATGCGCAACTGGCGCATGGTCTCCGAGTCCACGTACGCCATGGCCTCGTCTAATTCGCGGACGGAAGAAGTGAGTGCCTGGCGCAATTGCACCGTGCTGTCGAACTGCATGATGAAAACGTGGTCCTGTTTTTCCCGGAACACGTGATCCAGGAAGCGCAGGCTGGCGCCGCGCTCCGCGTCCAGCACACGCCGCTGGCTGCCGCTGGTGTCCACCATCAGGCCGAGCGTCAGCGGCAAGTCACTTTCACGGGCGAAATAGCGAATGGTTTGCGGGCGGCCATCTTCGGAAAGCGCAAAATCGTCCTGGCTGAGATTGCCGACCAGCGATCCGGTTTTGTTGCGCACCGTCGCCAGCACGTTTACCACTTTCACATCCGTGGAAAAAACCGGCGTGTCCTGACCACGGGCAAAGCGAACGCCGCACAACGCCGCCGCACCCTGCAGAACTTCGCGTCTGGTCGAATAATCCCGCATAGGAAGGTACTCGGGCTGTCCCGGAAGATTCAGCCA
The DNA here is from genome assembly GCA_049519475.1 of Bryobacteraceae bacterium. Taxonomy (GTDB): domain Bacteria; phylum Acidobacteriota; class Terriglobia; order Bryobacterales; family Bryobacteraceae; genus PALSA-129. The sequence continues at coordinate 18,777 of JBEKQS010000004.1, forward strand.
ACCAAGGCGACACCAACGCACCCGCACCGAGCCTGGCTGGTTAGCCAGCCGGCAAAGTTGCGGCTTCCCAGGGCGTGCACCGTTCCTTATTGTATCGAGCCGCGTGTGCTTATACCTCGGAGGTCACAAGGGGAAGCTGCGGCGGCATTCGGCTACACCGCGACCCGCGCTACAATCGCTTCTTTCGAGGAGGCTGCCGTGAAATCGTTTCCCATCCTGACCTTCGCCTGCGCCGTTGTTGGGCTGGCGCTGGGACAGAGCGGACCGCCCGCTCCGCAACCGGCCAAACTTCAAGTTCTCATCATCACCGGCCAGAACTCCGCCAGTCACGACTGGCGCTCCACCACGCCCATGCTCCGCAAGATCCTGGAGGACTCGGGCCGATTCGAAGTGCGCGTCACCGAGGAGTTTCGCGGCGACGGGGCGGACACGCTCGCACCCTACGATGTGGTGCTCGTGAACTACTACGAAAGCAAGCGCGCGGACCTACGCTGGGGCGATTCCGCCGACAATGCCCTTCTGAACTTCGTCCACGGCGGGAAGGGGCTCGTGGTTTATCACTTTTCGCTGGCGGCCTTTGAGGGCTGGACCGAGTACGAGAAGATCTGCGCCGGAAACTGGCGCCCCAACAACGGCCACCATTCCGCGCGTCACGACTTTAAAGTCACCGTCCAGGATAGTGACCACCCCATCACGCGCGGCCTCAAGACCACCTTCGCGGAGGCCAACGACGAGTTGTACGCGAATCTGAAATGGCAGCCGGCGGCTGCCTTCCACGTGCTGGCCACAGCCTGGGACGACCACTCCCTCTACCGGCAGGGCGAGAAGCAGCCGCTGGTGGGACCCGGCGCCGCCGAGCCCATGCTATGGACCGTGAATTACGGCAAGGGGCGCGTGTTCATAACCGCCATGGGTCACGACACCGAGGCCATGAAAAACGCGGGATTCGCCGTCACCCTGGCGAGAGGCACGGAATGGGCTGCCACCGGGAAGGTGACCATCCCGGTGCCGCCGGAGTTAAAACAGGCGCCTTGACCAGCCACGCCTGCCAGTCCGGGCATCGCGGCCTGGGACTGATCACGCGCGCCGGCAAGATCGATCTGCCGGCCCGACCTTCCTCAATGTTTCCCTAAATGGATTACACTTCCGTCCGCGTTCGTCCGGTCCCCTGGCTGGGCCTCTGCCGGGCAACTCCTACGTCGCCGCCCAGTGCCTACCCACGTGGATAAAGCCGGCCTTCGGCAGATGCAGAGCACACACTCTTTGACACTTTGCCATCTTCCATCTTTTGCTCGACCTTCCCGGTTGATTGCTTCGGGCCCGAAATTGCCAAATCGTCCATGAAATCTGGTATCATCGCACTGCGCGGGCTCATGCCGCGCGGCTTGAGATCGACTATGCCTTGCTTCGTCCTGCTTGTCCTCCTGCTGTTTCCGCGCGTCGCGCTGGTGTTGATGTGGATCTACTCGACCTACCTGCAGCGCGCATTCCACGGCGGCTTGGTGCTGCCGGTACTCGGCTTCATTTTCCTGCCGCTCACCACGATCGTTTACGCATGGGAACTGAACAGCGGCATGCCAACCTCGGGAATCAATCTCTTGTGGCTGCTGATCGCGGTGATCATCGATCTGGGCGGCCTGGGCGGCGGCGCGCATCGCCAATCGCGGCGCTGAGTCGCGCAGCCTGATTCGCGTGCCGGCCACGTATCCCGCAACCGGCGATTGCACGGCCGCAGAGAATGGTGGCGGATTTTCTATCCAAGGCCGGCTCTGAAATTGCCGGCGCAGCTTCAGTGCGCAATCAGATACAAAGCGCCGAAGTACGCACCCGCTACCCCGAGAATCGAGAGGCTCAGAATCATGGCCAGGCGCACGGAATGTTGTGTCGCCATCTCCGTCCCTTTCTGCTGGTTGGGTCCGTTGTTATTTACCAGGACTTTCATCGCATTAACCTCCTATCGGCTGCGGCAGGCTTGCCTCCAGCCATGTTATCTGGCAGCCAGTTGGTCTCCTCTGGCTTGCGCCTGCCGCTCCAGATCACCCGCCTTTAGGCGGAAAGCGGCTGCCCTGATCCGATACCACGCGCGTGGGTCGGAGTTCTCATCCCCGAGTTGAAACATACGCTGGACGAACGGCCGGGCACTCTCCGGGTCGACGGAGTACTGCATCGCGTACTCAATCAGTTGGTCCAGTGTGCCAAGCTCCATCATCTTGGCCGTCACGATGGAGCGCACCTGGCTCGCGGGTTGTTCCTGCCGCCCGGCACCGGCGGGGAATACTCCGACTGCCGCGCGCATCACCAGCAGCAGTTCCTTCCCGTTCGATGCCTTCTCCGCCATTCGCAGGATCACTTTCTGCTGCGTCGCGGACTGCGGAGCCGCCAAACTGGCAGCCACGTAAAGGTCCTTCAGGCCCTCGCCGACTAACTGCTTCGCTTCCGGCACAGGCGCCGCGGCTTTCTTCGCGGCAGTGCTGCAGGAAGCCAGGCTCCAGGCGACCAGCACAACCACCGGTACACCACGAAAACGCTTCCACATACTGGGAGCGTACATCTAAATTGGATTTCTGAACAGAACTTTTTCACAGTTTGACGCAAATTTCGACGCGATATAAGATTTAGGGTCTTTATATTTGATTTTGCAGTCCATAACTGGCCGGCCTGTTGAGAAATACCGCGATTCGCCTCTTGAAAGTGGACTAATTGGGCTTGATAGACCCTTGAATTCCAAAGGCAGAGCGTGATCTTCAGAATTTAAGGTCTTTTATGTTGGATTTGTCAACAAGGGCGGAATGCAAAGTGTTGAAAAAAACATTGACATGTAAGATAAGCCGTGAAATAGTTAATCAGGTTAACCTTTGACCGGGGTAATTACATTACCCGGAACCCGGGGTGGGCTGGCACTACGGGACCTATAGGACCTGAGAGGCGCGAAGGATTATGGCGCAGCCGGCCATTGCTGGGAAAGGTGCCTTTCTCGCCCACCTGCCAACCGTCTCCCCCAACGCCGTTTTCCAATCCAAACGCTGCACGGCAGGATGTCCACTAGCGCCGGCCATGGACCTCACTCCCGCGCCAGTCGTACATTACCTGCTGCCGGGTGACTGGGAACCGGCTCTCCTGAACCATCGCACGGGCCTGATATGACAGAAACGTCTGATCCCTCACTGCTAGCCGAAGTCCGCAGATACGGTGTCTTCAACGCTCGCGGCTGCTTCAACTGCGGTAGCTGCACAATTGATTGCGACCTGGCGACCGATTCAGCTTCGTTTCCTCGCAGAAGCATGCAATCGGTGGTCTTGGGATTGAAGGACTCCGTGCACCAGAGCCTCGATCCATGGCTCTGTCATGACTGCGGAGATTGTTCGGTCACTTGCCCGAGAGAGGCAAAGCCCCGCGAGTCGATGAAGACGCTCCGGCGTTATCTGACGGCGGAGTACGACTGGACCGGCTTGTCCCGGAGAATCTGTCGTTCACCGGCGTGGGAAATCGGAGCACTCTCATTTGTAGCAGTCCTGGTGCTGGTACTCATCGTTCTCTATCACCTGTATATCGAGCATCTGGAACTTTCAGTTTTTCGCTCCACCCCCATGGGGTTGGAGCACATGTTCGGCAGGATCACGTACTTCACTGTGGCCGTTTTCTTACTATCGGCATTTTTCATTGCTTCCCACGCGGCGCGCATGTTCTCACTCACCATGCGTCACGGCCCGCAGGCGGCCATCCCCCTGAGATTCTATCTGGCCGAAGCCAAGACCATGTTTCTGCAAATGGTCACACACAAGCAGACCCTGAAGTGTCCCGCAACCATGCAGAAGCGGCGATGGATCATGCATTGGCTTCTCGCGTTTGGGTGCTGCCTCATGTTGGTAATCAAGTTTTTTTTCCTGAGATGGTTCCAGACCGACAAAATATACCCTGTCTATAACCCGCAAAGATGGCTCGGCTACATGGCGGCTGCTTTTCTGGTCTTAGGTTCGCTCAACATCCTGATCGAGCGGGCCAGGAAGCACGAACCGATCTACAGGCAGTCCGAGATGAGGGATGTGATGCTGCCGGTGCTCTTGCTTCTGACAGCGTTGAGCGGAATGGTGGTGCATGTTCTCAGGTATGTGGGACTGGGGTTAGGCGCCGATTATGCCTACGCCGTTCACCTCATGATCGCGGTTCCGATGCTCCTGGTTGAGATACCGTTCGGAGGTTCGTCGCACATGCTTTATCGTCCTCTGGCGCTCTACTTTGCCGCGGTGAAGGAAAGGGCCTTAGAGGCTGAAATGACCCTGGAGGAAAAGACAGCATGAATGCCCAGGATCGGAACTCCGTTGTGGGCGCCGCGATGGTGGTGGGCGGTGGCATCGGTGGGATGCAGGCCGCGCTCGATCTGGCGGACGCAGGCATCAAGGTTTATCTCGTGGAGACCAAGTCCGCCATCGGCGGCGTGATGGCCCAGCTCGATAAGACCTTCCCGACGAACGACTGCGCCATGTGCACGATGGCGCCGCGGCTGGTGGAGATCGGCAGGCATCGCGATATCGAGATCCTCACCCTCAGCGACGTAGAGCGGGTAGAGGGGCAGGCCGGCAACTTCTCGATCACGGTCAAGCGGCGCCCGCGGTTCGTGGACGAGACCCGGTGCACGGGCTGCGGGTTGTGCACCAATGCCTGCCCGGTGACACTGCCCTCCGAGTTCGATTTCGGCCTGGGCCAGCGTAAGGCCATTTACCGGCCCTTCCCGCAAGCGGTTCCCAATGTTTTTGCGGTTTCCCGGCGCGGCGCCGCTCCGTGCCAGGCGGCGTGCCCCATCCACCAGAGCGCTCAGGGATACGTGGCGCTGGTGGCGCAAGGCCGTTTCGACGAGGCGCTCAATGTGATCCTCCGGGACAATCCCATCCCGTCCATCTGCGGCCGGATCTGTACGCATCCCTGCGGCACCGCCTGCACTCGCCGGACTGTGGACGAGCGGATCAACATGCCGGCGCTGAAGCGCTTCGTGACCGACCGGCATCCCGATTATCGGTTCCCCATGCCGAGCGCGGAGCGGCCGGAGCGGATTGCGGTTGTGGGATCCGGGCCGGCGGGCCTGGTTTGCGCCTACCACCTTCGCCAGATGGGCTATCAACCCGTGGTCTTCGAGGCGTTGCCGGTGGCCGGCGGGATGCTGGCGGTGGGTATTCCCTCGTTCCGGCTGCCACGGCCGGTGCTGCATGCCGAGCTGGAACGGCTGAGCGCCCTCGGCATCCAGATCCGCGTGGATACGCCTGTCGGCCGGGCCATCGGCTTCGACGAACTGCGGCGGCAATTCGCCGCGGTGTTCGTAGCCATCGGCGCGCACCTGGAGCGCCGGCTTGGGGTTCCGGGCGAAGACCTGCCGGGCGTAATCGGCGGCCTGGAGTTTCTGCGGCGCGTGAACCTGGAAGGGCCGCAAGCAGTCGGCCGCCGTGTGCTGGTGATTGGCGGCGGCAACTCCGCCCTCGACGCGGCGCGCACGGCACTCCGCTGCGGAGCCACCGAGGTCACCCTGGTATACCGGCGCACGCGGGCCGAAATGCCGGCCAATGCGCGCGAGATCGAAGATGCGGAGCACGAGGGCGTGAAGCTGGCAGTCCTCACCGCGCCGGGCGTGTTCCAGCCGGCGGCAGACGGGCGCCTGGCGGGTCTCGAGTGCGTACGCATGCGACTGGGCGCGCCGGACGCGAGCGGACGGCCAGCCCCGCAGCCGATCCCCGGCTCGGAGTTTGTTCTCCCCTGCGATACGGTCATCGTTTCCATCGGGCAAACGCCGGACGTGGCGACACTGGGCGAACGGCTGGGCCTGGATGCGACAAGATCGGGTACGCTTTGTGCGGACCCCGTCACCCTGGAAACGGCCGCACCGGGCGTGTTCGTCGGCGGCGATTGCGTGACCGGTCCGGACGTGGTGGTGACAGCCATGATGGCCGGCAAGAAGGCGGCAATTTCGATCGACCGCTGGCTGAACGGCCAGGACCTGCGGGCGGGACGCGAACTGGAAGGCCCATATCCTACCCAGTACTTGGTCGATACGGCCGGTTGGCAGACGCAGCGGCAGGTTGCGGTGCCGGAGCTCACGCCCGCCGAGCGGGCCAAGTCGTTCGACGAGGTTCAGACCGGTTACACCGAGGAGCAGGCCGTGGCGGAAGCGCGCCGCTGCCTCAGTTGCGGCATTTGCTCCGATTGCCACATGTGCGCCGACGCGTGCGAAGCGGGCGCGATCGATTTTGGCCTGCGGGAAGAGCTTCGGGAGGTGAAGGTGGGCGCGGTCGTGCTGGCGCCGGGGTTTGAGCCCTTCGATCCGGCAGCGCTCCCGCGCTACGGCTACGGCCGCTTCCCGAACGTCATCACGGCGCTGGAATTCGAGCGGATCCTGTCCGCATCCGGACCTTATTCCGGCCACGTTCAGCGCCCCGGCGACCATCGGGAGCCGAAGCGGATTGCCTTTATCCAATGCGTCGGTTCGCGGGATTGCGAGCGCGACTACTGCTCCAGCGTCTGCTGCATGTACGCCACCAAGGAAGCGCTGATGGCCAAGGAACATGTCGGCGAAGGCGTGGAATGCGACATCTTCTACATGGACCTGCGCGCATTCGGCAAGGGCTTTGAGGCGTACTATGAGCGGGCCAAGGGCCGGGGAGTCAATTATATAAGGTCCCGGCCGACACATATAGAGGAGGCGCCCGGGACCGGAGATCTGGCCATCCATTACCTCGGCGACGGCGACCGGAAGAAGGTCCGCGAATACGACCTTGTGGTCCTCTCGACCGGAATGCAGGCGCCCCGTGACGCAAAGCGCCTGGCCGGCCTATTCGGCCTGAATCTGAACGAATTCAACTTCTGCCAAACCTCGGTTTTTGCGCCGGCGCAGGTGCGCGAGGGGGTCTATGTGGGCGGACCTTTCACCGAGCCCAAGGACATCCCGGAAACCGTGATGCAGGCGTCGGCGGCCGCGGCCAAGGTGCTGGCGCTTCTGAGCGAAGCCAAAGGCTCGCTGATCGCGGTCAAGGAATATCCTCCCGAAATCGATGTCAGCGGGCAGCCGCCCCGAATCGGAGTTTTTGTCTGCCACTGCGGAAGCAATATCGCCGGCGTGGTGGATGTCCCGAGCGTGGTGGAATATGTCAGGACGCTGGATAACGTTGTGTATGCCGAGAATAATGTATACACCTGCGCGAACGACACCCAGGACCGGATCAAACAACAGATACGCGACCACGATCTGAATCGGGTGATCGTGGCGTCCTGCTCGCCGCGAACGCATGAGCCGCTGTTCCGGAACACCTGTCGCGAGGCCGGGCTCAACCCGTATCTGTTCGAGATGGCCAACATCCGCGACCAGTGTTCCTGGGTGCACATGCAGGAGCACGAGAAGGCTACCGGGAAGGCCAAGGACCTGGTCCGCATGGCAGTGGCCAAGTCCCGGCTGCTGGATCCACTGCGGAAAGGGAAGCTGTCGATCAAGAAAGCGGCCCTGGTGATCGGCGGCGGGCTGGCCGGCATGGTGGCCGCCAGGGAACTCGCCTCGCAGGGCGTCCCGGTGTATCTGGTGGAAAGGGAAAAAGAGCTGGGTGGAAATCTGCGGCGCATCCGCTACCTGCTCGACGGCGAGAAGCCGCAGAAGGAGTTGCAGAACCTGATCGGCGAAGTGAGCGGCGACGAGAATATTCACGTATTCACCGAGGCCAGGATCACGGCCATCGACGGATCCATCGGCCATTTCAAAACCACGATTTCCGGCGGCCACGGCGTCGAGACGGTAGACCACGGAGTGGTGATCGTCGCGACCGGCGCCGGCCAATACCAGCCCAAGGAATACGGGTACGGAAATGGCTGGCCGGAGGTCATCACGCAATTGGATCTGGAATCCAGGTTGAGCGACCGAAGCCAGAGTGCGATCTCGGGCACCGTCGTCATGATCCAGTGCGTGGGTTCCCGCGACAAGGAAAGGCCTTACTGCTCGCGTATGTGCTGCAGTGAGGCGGTCAAGAATGCGTTGAAGATCAAGCAGCAGAATCCCAACGCGAATGTCTATGTCCTGTACCGGGACATCCGCACCTACGGTTTCCGGGAATCATATTATTCCAAAGCGCGCGAACAGGGCGTTGTGTTCCTGCGATACCAAGAAGACCGAAAGCCGGAGGTGGCCAGGAACGACGGGCGCCTGGACGTAACCGTTTACTCGCCGCATATGGAACGGGAAATCCGGATTGAGGCCGATCTGTTGGTGCTTTCGGCCGGCATTGTGCCGGACCGCGGGAACCTGGAGACGGCGCAACTCCTGAAGATTCCACGGAACCAGGACGGCTTCTTCCTGGAAGCCCATATGAAGCTCCGGCCGGTGGACTTCTCGACCGACGGCGTTTTCGTTTGCGGCCTGGCGCACGCACCGAAGTCGATCGCGGAAAGCATCATCCAGGCGCAGGCCGCGGCGGCCAGGGCCAGCGCGATTCTGAGCAAGGACTATGTGGAACTGGAGGGCACGATCTCGTTCGTCATGGACGAAAACTGCGACGGCTGCGCCTACTGCGTCGACCCGTGCCCTTACAAGGCACTGACCCTGATCGAATACATCAGAGCCGGATCCTTCAAGAAGACCATAGAAGTGAACGAGAGCCTGTGCAAGGGCTGTGGCACGTGCCAGGCTACCTGCCCCAAGGGGGGCATTGTGGTGAGAGGCTTCAGGCCGGAGCAACTGGCGGCGCAAGTGGCCGCTGCGCTGGAGGTGGCATGAGCACGGGTTTGGCGGTAGAGCAGGGGTTTGAGCCGGTCATTCTGGCGCTGGCTTGCAACTGGTGTTCCTATGCCGGCGCGGACCTGGCCGGCATATCGCGCTGCCAGTACCCGGCCAACGTGCGGATCATCAGGGTGATGTGTTCGGGAATGGTGCATCCGAACCTGGTGATCGAAGCTCTGACGAAAGGCGCGGACGGCGTGGTCATGTGTGGATGCCACCCCGGCGATTGCCACTACCAGGATGGAAATCTGAAAGCGGAAAGGCGGGCGGAGGCCATCACACTCATGCTCCAGGATTTCGGAATCGAGGAGGAACGATTCAAATTGGCGTGGGTATCGGCTTCCGAAGGGCCGCAGTTCGCCAAGCTGATGACCGATTTTACCGAGCAAATCAAGAAGCTGGGTCCCAGCCCGTACAGATCTTAGAGTGGGACAGGCCTCCTGGCCTGTCCGGAGGCCGTGACAGGCCAGGAGACCTGTCCTACCGGGGAGTCTCGATGACGAATTATCGAATTGTGAACGGCAGGAAATATATATGGGATGGGCAAGCACACCTTTCGAAGGAGGCTGCCGAACAGGCGGTTTCGCGTTACCAGAGTGAGGGCTTCGAAACCGAGATGGTAGAAGAAGAAGGAAAATTCCTCGCGTATACCAGAAGAGAGGTAAAGAAAGTGGCTGTGGAACAGCCTGGTTAAGTGGCGCACGCACTCCTGCGTGCCGTGTCGAGACTCTTCTCGACACGTCTTCGCGGCTGCGATCCGCCACCGGGAAGAGTTCGGAAATTGAAAGAGACTGACGTCGTAAGAAAGGACTTATTAACATGGCAGCTCGACTAGCCGAGGAGTGGTTCACAATCTGCGGCGGATGCGAGGTGACAATCCTCGATATCGGTGAACCATTGTTGGACTTGCTGGAAAAAGTGCAGATTGTCCACATGCCGGTGCTGATGGACCATAAGCTGTTTGGCCAGACCGGCGAAAAAACGGAAATGGAAATCCCGGAGGCGGACGTGGGCCTCATCTCCGGTGGCATCCGCACCGAAGAGCACAAGCTGCTGGCGCAGGAGATGCGCCGGAAATGCAAAACGCTGATCGCGTTGGGGTCCTGCGCCTGTTATGGCGGCATCCCCGCACTGGCCAACCTGTCCACCACCGAAGAATTGATGACCAAGGTCTATCGGGAGAGCGTCACCACCGACAAGAATGGATTCCCTCACGAGGATATCCCGGCGCTGACCGATCGTGTGTACGCCATCAGCGAAGTGGTGAAGGTGGATATGATCCTGCCCGGCTGCCCCACCACGCCGGAAATGGTCGCGGGCGCGCTCACCGCGCTGCTGGAAGGCCGCCCATTTACGCTGTCCACCAAGAGCGTATGCGACGAATGCCCCACCATCCGCGAGAAAAAGGCCACCTCGACGCTGAGGCGTCGGCTGGAGCCGGGCACCTTCACCCCCGGCGCTCCGCTGACCGAGATGCGCTGCTTTATGGAACAGGGATTTCTGTGTAATGGTCCGGCTACCCGCTCCGGCTGCGGCGGCAGCGAGGGCACACCACGCTGCATCCGCGCTTATATGCCGTGCGAAGGGTGCTTTGGACCCATCCAGGAGAAGGCTAATCCCATGGTCGACATGATGGGCGCGCTTTCTACTATTGGTCTCGATCCGAAACAGATTCCGGACCGGGCCGCAACATTCAATCGATTTTCCGGTGCGGGCCGTCTGCGGCCGGCGCCCAAGAGGTGAGCCATGGGAAAAACTATCGTAATTCAGCCTGTCACGCGAATTGAGGGCCACGCCAAGATCACCATCCAACTCGATGATACCGGCAATGTGAACCTGGCCCGGGTAAATGTCATCGAGTTGCGCGGGTTCGAGCGCTTCTGCATGGGGCGGCCTGTGGAAGACATGCCGCGCATCACCCCACGCATTTGCGGCGTCTGCCCGTGGTCGCACCACCTGGCGGCAGCCAAGGCTTGCGACGCCGTGTTCGGGGTGACGCCGCCGCCGGCGGGCGCCAAACTGCGCGAGCTGTGCAACAGCATCGCCTACATGGAAGAACACATCCTGCACTTTTATTTCCTGGCGGGCGCCGACTTCCTGCTGGGTCCGGATGCCGATTATTCGGTGCGCAACGTCATCGGCGTATTGCAGGCCGCGCCCGAGGTGGCCCGGCGGGTGGTCCGCGTGCGGCACATGTGCGCCAAGATGCTGGAGATTCTCGCGGGCAAGTCCATCCACCCGCAGGCTGCGGTTCCCGGCGGCTTCAGCAAGCCGCTGGCCAAGGACGAACGCGACCAGTTGCGCAAGATGGCCGACGAGGCGCTGGAACTGGCCAAGTTCTCCATCGCCTTTGCCAAAGAGAGCGTGTTCCCCAAGTACCTCGACGTGGTGAAGTCGCTGGGCGTGATCACCAGCGGGTTCATCGGAACCGTCAAAGAAAACGGCGCTCTCAACCTGTATGACGGCAAGCTGCGCCTGATGGCGAGCGACGGCACTTATGACGATTTCCCGTATGACCGGTACACCGAATTCATCGGGGAACACATCGAGTCCTGGAGTTACCTGAAGTTCCCGTATGCCAAGAAGCGCGGCGGCTTCTCGCTGGAAGATGGCGCACCGAGCCTGTACCGTGCCAACACGCTGGCTCGCATCAACGTTTGCGATTTCATCGACACGCCGCTGGCGCAAACCGAGCTCGAGGAATTCCGGCGCAAGTTCGGCCGGCCGGCGCAGCTCACCCTGCTGTACCACTGGGCCCGCCTGATCGAGCTGCTCTATAACGCGGAAAACGCCATCCGCCTGCTGGACGACCCGGACATTACCAGCCTGGAGACCCGCGTGAAAGTGACACCGCGCGCCGCGCGCGGAGTCGGCTGCACGGAAGCGCCGCGCGGCACGCTGATTCACGATTACGAGACCGACGCCGACGGCATGCTCACCAACATGAACCTGATCGTCGGGACCACCCACAACAACGCCCCCATCAACCTGTCGGTGACGCAGGCCGCCAAAAGCCTGATCCACGATGGGAAATACGATCAGGGCGTGTTGAACACGGTCGAGATGGCCATCCGCGCCTACGACCCGTGCCTGTCCTGCGCCACGCACCGGCTGGACGGAAAGATGTCGGTGAAGCTGGACATCTTTGACTCCAAGGGCGGGTTGCTCGATACGCTCGCAAACTAGGGCCACGCCATGCCGGAGGCCGTCATGCCAATTAGGGAAGAAGACGCTGTTCCCGACTTTTGCACCAAGCCGGTGCTGATTCTCGGCATCGGCAACGTTTTCTTCGGCGATGACGGCTTCGGGTGCGCGCTGGTGGAACACCTGGAGACGCACTTCGATGTGCCCGCCGGCGTTTGCATCCTGGACGCCGGAACGGGCGTGCGCCTGCCTTTGTTCACGCTTTGCCTCAGCCAGGTGCGCCCGCGCCGGCTGCTGATTGTCGACGCGGTGGATGTCGGCCGGGAGCCGGGTGAGTGGTTCGAACTGAACCCGGCCGACATCCCCGTGGTCAAACTGGACGATTTCTCCATGCACCAGTTGCCCACATCCAACATGCTGCGCGAGCTGCAACAACAGACCGGCGTCGAAGTGCGAGTGCTCGCCTGCCAGACGGGCCCCTTGCCCGCGGAAGTCTGTCCGGGGTTGTCCGAACCGGTTCAGCGCGCCGTGCCGGAGGCCGCCCGATGGGTCGCACGCGAGTATTTCGACGCGGAGGGCACGGAACCCGATCGGAGCCGCGACCGTAAGGGAGCGTTTGCCGAGCCTCGCGCATGGACCTAACGCTCCCTAACGGTCGCGGCTCCGTTTGGAGGGATTGACTTGCGCCCCGGAAGTTGCTTAACTAAGGAAAATATTTCTAGATAAAAGGATCTGTATGACGCGCAACCGCAGCCTGAGCGAGATCGACGATTTCCTGGGAAGCGCGCATATTTTCGCGTCCGCGGTCGCCGACATCATCGAGCAGCGGCTGCTGGAGATAGCCGCGGAAGGACAGGTCACGGCTTCCCAGATGAAGCTGCTGAAGCTGGTGGCCATGACGGATTCCTACACGCTCGGCGATGTGGCTTCGTTTCTCCGTGTCAGCAATGCGGCCGCCAGCAAAGCGGTCGACCGCCTGGTACGGCGCGACCTGCTGCGGCGCACCGAGGACCAGAAGGACCGGCGCGTCATGCACCTCCGCCTCACCGAAGCCGGCCGGCGGCTGCTCACGGCGTATGAGAGCGCCCGCCGGCGCAAGCTCCAAAGTATCTTCGTCCAGTTCCCGCCGGAAGAATTGCGCCGCGCGTCGGACCTGCTGGACCGGCTGTCGGCGGATATCGTGGATCACACTTCGAATCCGGAGGAACTCTGCCTCAAGTGCGGAATCTATTTCCGGGAACGCTGCCTGGTGCGCCAGCTCGTCCCGCGCAATTGTTTTTACCAACAGGCACAAATAGCGTCCCGGCAGCCCACCCAACCGGGGCAATAACGGGAAGGAACGATTATGTGTCTGGCAGTGCCGGGTAAAATCATCGAGGCGGAAGAGCGCGACGGCAGCCGCATCGCCAAAGTGAAGTTTGGCGGCATTGCCCGCCAGGTTTTCCTGGACTTCGTTCCCGAAGCTCAGGTGGGCGATTATGTCATGGTGCACGTCGGCTTTGCCATCAGCCGCGTCGACGCGGAAGAGGCCGCACGCACGTACCGGCTGCTGGAAGAGATGGGACTGCTCGAAGAAGAACTGGGCGGGGCAAACCAGCCGGAGCCGCGAATGCCATGAAATCCACCCGGTGTGCGACGTAGAAAGCAGAGCCGCGATCGTCAGGGAGCGTTTGCCGTCACGGACTGTCACGCCGATTCTAACGCTCCCTAATGGGGTGCCCTCTGGGCCCGGCTCTGCCGGAAGTACTCCGCCGGCGCGGGGATAGCGTAATAGAATGGCGGTGTGAGACTGATTTGGCGCGTGGCCGGAATCGCCTTGCTGGCGTTGGCCGGATTGTATGCCGGCGACTACCTTTCGACGCGCTATCGCATTCCCGGCAACCGGCAGACCTTGGGGAGTGTGCAGGTGCGGACGCTCTGGGCGGTGCGCATGAAGAACGGGCGCTTCGAATACTCGCTGGGCGATACCGAGACCCAGACCTGCGTGCGGTCGCTGTTCCCGCAACTGGGGTATACACCCTGCTGGTACCTGAGCCGCCATGCGACCAGGCGCATCGAGGTCAGCCGGGCGAACGCTGAAGTGGTTCTCGTTGCCACTCATATACGTCGTCTCATCGTCGGTGGCACTTGATGACGGCTTCCGCTTCGGGTACACTCCACTAGTTGAGGGCAAGTGAGAATATCGATTGGAGGGAAGGTTTTTATGCGGATGCGATTCCTGCTGTTGTTGGCTTGCGTGACGGCGATCTGTTTTAGCCAGGCGACGCTCACCAACGATTCGATCGTCAAAATGGTGAAGGCCGGATTGGGCGATGACATTGTTCTGAGTTCGATCCACTCTCAACCGGGAAAGTACTCGACGGGCACGGACGATCTGATCGCCTTGAAGAAGGCCGGCGTGAGCGATAAGATCATCGCCGCGATGATGAATGGCGGAGGAGCGGCCGCTCCAGCGGCTGCGGCCGCACCAGCGCCGGCCGCGGCTGGCGGCCCGCTTGTCGGGGAGATCGGGGTCTATTACAAGAAGAACGACCAGTGGGCGGATTTGAATGCGGAAGTGGTTAACTTCATGACCGGCGGCGTTCTGAAATCGATTGGAACCGCCGGCATTGTGAAGCGCGACATCAACGGCCATGTCAACGGCCCCAAGAGTCCCAACCGGATTGCTTCTCCGGTTGATCTGCTGGTATACACGGCCGACGGCGTCAGCATCACGGAATACCAGTTGCTGCGGATGCGCGATTCCAAAGATTACCGGGAATTCCGAACGATGACCGGTGGCGTCGTGCATCAGTCTGGTGGCGCCACTCGCGACCTGGTGCCGTTCGAGAGCAAAAAGCTGGCCCCCCGGACGTACGAAATCGTACTCCCTAACCTGGGCTCGGGCGAATACGGCCTCCTGCCTCCCGCCTCCGGCGATGCCACCGGCAGCACCGGACGAGTCGGCAAGATTTATTCCTTCAGCATCCTGGAATAGCCGGCAGCGGCGGTCCGTGGAGGACCGCCGCTGCCGGGTAAGTGGATCAACGCCAACCGGCCGCGTCGTGCCGCGTTGGTGTTGATAAGGTTGCCGATTTTGGTAAACACGCTGCTCACCGTGCCGCTCAAAGCCGGGATGGCGTTCTTTGCCGCCACCGCTAGCATACCCGCGGCCGAGGCGCATTCCACCAGGTCCTGCTCTTGTGTGCCTTTCCAAGTCCAGCAGTTTCAGTACGCGATTTCGAAGCTAGCTCGCCTTTTCGATCCTTTCTTGAAGCGCCGCCCCGGGGGCCGGCGCCGGTTGTCCCGCCGTCTGCCGTGTCAAATCGTGCTGTTCGCCACAATCGAGCCGACCTTGCTGAACACGTTGCTGATCACGTTGGTGAGAGAGGGCACGGTCGCCACCGCCGCCACCGCCACCATACCCGCAACCAGAGCGTATTCCACCAGATCCTGCCCGGTGGTATCATTCCAAAACTCGCGAATGTAAAGTTTCATCGTTGTCTCCAGCTTTCTTCTGAATATCTGCGTAAGTTGAAATTACCAGCCTCCGCGTGGGAATGATATCCGTGAGCCTGCTTAATTTTCGGACTAATTACTCCGATTTTTTTCAGCCTCTTCGTGGGAGCAACCCAAACAAAGAAGTTCGCTTCTTGGCCGGCTGCCCGCCTCCCGCCAGGCGCTCCGCCAGCGCGTGCACGCCGCGCGCAAAACGGGACGTCGCCCCAAGCGGGCGGCCTTCCAGCACGGCCTGCTGGACCAGGTCGTACTCATTGGCGAGCAGCGCGTAAGGCGCCAGCTTCAAAGCCGTCTCGACTTCGTCGCGCTTCAGGCCGGTCGACGGCGTGTAACGGTTCATGATGAGCAGCAGCCGGCGCCGCTCGATCAAGTGGTGCTCCAGACACTCGATCGAGCGGCGGGTCGAGTGCAGCGCCACCAGCTCATTGGTCGAAACCAGCAGAATCTGGTCGGAAAGCCGCGCGAATTCGATGGCGGCCGGCTGCGCGCCGGCGGTGTCGATCACGATGGCTTCGTAGTGGCTCCGCCAGAAGGTCATCAGTTGATGGGCGGCGGCGCGGTCGATTTCGACCGCCGCCGTGGGGTTCTCCGGCGCCAGCAGCACGTCGATGCCGTTCGTCGAGACCGCCAGGCGCCCCCACAGGTCGTGATCCATGCGCTGGCGGTCGCGCACGGCGTCCCCCAAATGGAAGTCCGGCTTCAGCTTCAGCAGAAACGCGATCGCGCTCCCCTGGACATCGGTGTCCACCAGCAGCACGCGCGCGGCTCCGGCGCGGTGCAGCTCGACGGCCAGGTGGACGGCCAAGGTCGAAGCGCCGCAGCCGGGCTTCCCCGGAATCACGCAATATGCCTCGCAGGGCTTGGGTGGCTCGGCGGGCGCGCTCAACAGCCGCAGCCGGTCGAGCACGCTCGCGAGCGGCCCGGCGCCGGGTTCGGCCAGGAATTCGCAGGCGCCGCGGCGCAGACAACGAAGAATCAAGTCGGCATCGTTGCGCGTATTGAGCGCCACTACCGGCACCGAGGCGGAGGCCTCGCCAATCAGCAGCAGAGCGAACTCGGCGTGAGCCGCCACATCGATGAGGCACAAATTCGCCTGGCGCTCCGCGATGGCGCTGTCCAGCGCGCCGATGTGCGGGTACTGGGCGAGATGGGTGACGCCGTCGATTCCCAATTCCGCGCAGGCCGCGCGCAGGCGGCCAGCCAGTTCCGTGTCCGGGCAAACCATTAGCGGCTTCCAGGGGCCGTACGCCGCGGATTTGGCCGGCTGTTCCAAAAGATCGAGAAGCCTCTCTGATTTCATCGGCCAGCGGAGGGAAAAGCTTAGGTGACAGAAGTCAGAAGTCAGGAGTCAAGGAAGCCAGAATCAAGGAAGACGCTGCGAGAGGGTTCATTCTGACTTCTGACTTCTGACTCCTGACTTCTGTTCTTGGATTCACACGGCGGCGAGGGCCACCAGGTTCCAGGCTACGCAGCAGGTGAAGAGCACGTTGAGGCGGGCCAGCAGACGCGTGCGGCCGCTGCGGGCGGCGTACAGCGCCAGACCCAGGGCCGCCAGTTTGGGAAGCGCCAGCGCGACGAGCGGCTGCCGGGCCACCGCGATCGCCGCGCGCATCAGGGGATTAGCCTCTTGCACGCCGTGACGAAGGAACAGGAGCGTCGTCAGCACGTCGCAGACCTGAAGCGCGGCGAACAACAGGAAGACCCTGGATTTGCTCATGCAGAAACCTTAATTCAACGCGCGGCGGCGAGCCAATAGTACCAGTTCCGGTACTTGGCTTTCACACAATCCCGATCGCGGCCGATCTGAATAAACAAGCCATGGCCACCGCAGCGTCACTACCGGTTCCGCGTGTCGCGCGGTTCCCGATGCGGCTGGCGCCGACCCTGCCGGACCTGTTCTTCCCGATCCTGCTGGTGGCCTGGTTCGGCTGGCCGGCGGTGTGGCAGGGCCTGCTGGGCGACGGCGACACCGGTTGGCACATCCGCACCGGGGAGATCCTGCTGGCTACCGGCCGCGTGCCGGTGCACGACCCGTTCTCGTTTTGGCGCGCGGGCGAGCAGTGGTACGCGTGGGAATGGCTCTCCGACGCCATCTTCGCGGAACTGCATCGCTGGCGTGGCTTGGAGGCGGTGGCGGCGCTGGCGGCCGTGGTAGTGTGCCTGTGGGCGGCGGTGCTGTTGGCTTGGCTGCTCGACCGCGGTGCGGGAGCATGGATATCGCTCGGGGTGACGCTCGCGGCGATGAGCGCCTCGAGCATCCACTTTCTGGCGCGGCCGCACATTTTTTCGCTGCTGCTGCTGGCGCCGGCCTTGTGGACCATTGACCGCGACCGGCGCACGCCCGACGGCCGCCTCTGGTGGCTGGTGCCGCTGGCGGCTTTGTGGGCCAACTTGCACGCGGGCTTTGCCGGCTGGCTCGCCATCCTCGCATGGCTGGTAGCGGCCAGCGCGCTCGAGCGCCATGGCGCGGCGGTGAGGCGCTACGGACTGCTGGCGGCGCTTTCCGCCCTGGCAACCCTGGTCAACCCGTATGGCTGGCAACTGCACCGCCACATTCTGAGTTACTTGAACTCGCCGTGGATTCTGGATCACGTGGAGGAGTTTCAATCTCCGCACATCCGCTCGGAGGGCATGCTGGTCTTCGCCGCGCTGCTGTTCGGGGCGGTCGGGCTGGGGGCGCGGCGATGGCGGCGCAGCCGCTGGTTCGAAAGCGGCCTGGTGATGTTCTGGGGCTTCGAAGCGCTGCGGTCGGCGCGTCACATCCCCTGGTTCACGGTGGTGGCAGCGCCGGTGATCGCTTCGGCCTGCGCCGACTGGTGGCGGGAACGGGCCGAACAGGCGCCCCAGCGGTCCGCCACGCGGATTCTGTGGGAAGTTGCGTGCGACATGGGCCAGCGCGCGCGCCCCACGGCGTGGCTGCCGGTGCTGGGCGCGCTGGCGCTGGTTGCGGTGCTGCCGCGAACCGGGCTGGCCGATTTTCCCGACGCGCGATTTCCGGTGGAAGCGGTGGCCCGAAATGTGTACCGCTTGACCGGTGCGCCGCCGCCGCGCGTGCTGGCGCCGGACCAGTGGGCCGATTACCTGATCTATCGCTTATACCCGCGGGCGCGCGTGTTCTTCGACGGCCGCAGCGATTTCTACGGGCCGGCCGCGGGGGACGATTACCGGACGCTGCTCGGGGCCGGCCCGGCCTGGCCGCAAGTGATGGCGCGGTACGGCTTCTCGGTGGCGCTGCTGCCGCTCGACTGGCCGCTCGGCCGCATTCTCGAACGCGAACCGGGTTGGCGCGTGGTGTATCGCGACCGGCAGGCGGTGCTGCTCGAAAGGACGGATCCATGAACGCGCTGGCCTGGATGGGGCAAGGGTAGGATAAGCCAATGCAGATGGATCGCAGATTCGGGATGATTATCGCGTTCAGCCTGGTCTGGGGGCTGGTGGTGTCGGTGTTCTTTTACCGGATCGCGGCGCAGGGGCGCAGTTCCGAACCGGAGAAGACGCTGGTGGTGGCGGCGCAGCCGTTGCCGCCGGGCGCCTCCATCGCAGCCCAGGCGGTGAAGACCGTGCGCGTGCCGGAGAAGCTGTTCCCGCACGGCGGTTTTTCGAAAGTGGAGGAAGTGGTGGGACGGCCCGTGGTGAGCTCCATCCAGCCGGACGAGCCGGTGGTGGAAGCGCGGATCGCGCCGCGCGGCAGCGGCTTCGGCGTCGCCCCCATGATTCCTCCGGGCATGCGCGCTCTGGCGGTGCGCGTCAACGACGTGGCCGGGGTGGCCGGCTTTGTGCTGCCCGGTGCGCGCGTGGACGTGCTGGTGACGGGCCGGCCGCCGGGCTCCGACGATACCGTGACCACGCCGGTGCTCGAGGACGTCGCCGTGCTCTCGGCGGGGCAGACGGTGGAAGCCGACTCGCACAGCCAGTCGATGAGCGTCGCGGTGGTGACCCTGCTGGTGACGCCGGCCCAGGCGGTGAGCCTGACGCTGGCGGCCAACGAGGGAAAAGTTCAACTGGTGCTGCGCAACTCGGGCGACCGGCAGACCGCGCCCACGCGCGGCCGCGAACTGCGCGAACTCTACGCGCAGACGGATACGCGGCCGGCGGTAGCGGCCGCGCCGGCGCCGGCGCCCAGGCGGACGGCTGCGGCGAAAGCCGTCCCGGCCCTCCCGGCCGCGGCGCCCGCCGC
This sequence comes from Bryobacteraceae bacterium, assembly GCA_049519475.1. Lineage (GTDB taxonomy): Bacteria > Acidobacteriota > Terriglobia > Bryobacterales > Bryobacteraceae > PALSA-129. The sequence continues at coordinate 38,339 of JBEKQS010000004.1, forward strand.
GCCGGCGGTGGAAACCATGATTCTGCTTCGCGGAGCGCAGAAGACCGTGGAGACCTTTCCGGTAACCGCAGGGCGCCGATGATCGCCGAACGCCCGCCCGCGGAGCTCGGTTGGGAGCAGCGCCTGCTGCGCCATGCGGCGCGCCGCGGCGAGCTGCGGCCGGAGTACCAGGAGCTGAAATTCACGCTGCACCGCAAGCTGCTCGACCAGATCAACCTGGACGCGCTGGCGGGCATTGAGAACGACCGCATCCGTGCGGAGGTCCGGCAGGCGGCCCTGACCATTGTGGAGCACGAGCCTACGCCGCTGACGGCCGGCGAAAAGGAACAGCTCGCCGAGGAAGTGCTCGACGAAGTCTTCGGCCTGGGCCCGCTCGAACCGCTGCTCGAGGACGCGACCATTTCCGACATCCTGGTGAACGGGCACGGGCAGGTGTACGTGGAGCGCCGCGGGTTGCTCGAAGAGACCAGCGTGCGCTTCCACGACGATCAGCACCTGCTGCGCATCATCGACAAGATCGTATCGCAGGTGGGGCGGCGCGTGGACGAATCGAACCCCATGGTGGATGCGCGGTTGAGCGACGGCTCGCGCGTCAACGCCATCATCCCGCCGCTGGCGGTGGACGGGCCGCTGCTTTCCATCCGGCGCTTCTCGACCGACAAGCTGATGCCGGCCGACCTGGTGGCCAGGCTCTCGCTCACCCCCGGCATGATGCAACTGCTCGAAGCCGCCGTGCGGGCGCGGCTGAACATCATCGTCTCGGGGGGCACGGGCGCGGGCAAGACCACCCTGCTCAACGCGCTCTCGGTCTACATCTCGCCGAAGGAAAGGATCGTGACCATCGAGGACGCCGCCGAGCTGCAATTGAAGCAGCCGCACCTGGCGCGCCTGGAGACGCGCCCGGCCAACGTCGAAGGCCACGGCCTGGTGCGGCAGCGGCAGTTGCTCATCAATGCGCTGCGCATGCGCCCGGACCGCATCATCGTGGGCGAAGTGCGCGGGGAAGAGGCGCTCGACATGCTGCAGGCCATGAATACGGGCCACGACGGCTCGCTCACCACGGTGCACGCCAACAGCCCGCGCGACGCCATTTCACGGCTCGAGGTGATGGTTTCGCTCGCCAATGCCAACATGCACCTGCTGGCCATCCGCCAGCAGGTGGCTGCAGCGGTGCACATCCTGGTGCAGGTCTCGCGATTGAGCGACGGGACGCGGCGCGTCATGAACATCACCGAGGTGACCGGCATCGAAACCGATGTGGTGACCTTGCAGGATATATTCGTGTTCGAGAAGCGCGGCCTGGGGCCGGACGGAAAAGTGGTGGGCCGCTTCTCGGCCACCGGGATTCTGCCCAAATTCAACGAAAAACTGGTGGCCGCCGGGATCCGCCTTCCGGTGGAGCTGTTCGACGAGGTGGTGCCGGTGGGGTGCGAGCGATGATCCCGGTCTTTCTGCTCACCACGCTCACCAGCATGGCGACCATGGCGCTGGCGATGAACTGGCAGGCGCGCCGGGAACACGCCCTGGCGTTGCGCCGTCTGGCGGGCAAAGCCACGGCCAAAGCGGCCGGGCAGCCATCGGTCAAGCCGCTGCTGATGCAGGTGGCGGGCGAAGTGAGGGGCCGTCTGGCAACCCGGGCGCTGGAGCGGCTGAAGCTGAAGGAAGCCGTGGAGCGCATGCTCGAGACGGCCGATTTGAAGTGGGGCGCGGCCGGACTGCTGCACCGCTCGGCGGCAGCCTGCCTGGGAGCGGCGCTGGCCGCCATGGCGTTGACCGCCAATTCGCTGCCCCTGCTCACAGCCGCGGCGGGCCTGCTGGCGGCCATGGTTCCGGTGAAGCTGGCGCAGCGCAAGGCGCGCGGGCGGGTGCGGAAGTTCGAAGAACAGTTTCCGGATTGCCTGGAGTTCATCGCGCGGTCCATGCGGGCCGGGCACGCTTTTTCGGTATCGCTCGAAATGGTGCACAAGGAATTTGGCGAGCCGCTGGCGGGCGAGTTCCGCCGCACCTTCGAGGAGCAGAACCTGGGGCAGCCCCTGGACATCGTGCTGAAGAAGCTGGGGCGCCGCATTCCCTCGCTGGACGTGCAGTTTTTCGTGTCGGCGGTGCTGTTGCAAAAGCGCACCGGAGGAAACCTGGCGGAGCTGCTGGACAAGCTGGCGCACATCATTCGCGAGCGCTTCAAGCTGCGGGCGCGCGTTCGCGCCATCAGCGCGCAGGGGCTGATGTCGGGCCGCATTCTGGCGGCGATCCCGGTGGTGGTGGGCGCCTTGATGTTCGTGGTCAACCCGCGGTATGCGCGATTCCTGGTGGACGACCCGGCGGGTCGCGAGCTGCTGGCGGGCGGGCTCGGGCTGCAAGCGCTGGGGTACCTGATCATCAGGAAAATTGTGACCATCGAGGTGTGACGTGCTGGTACTCGAAGCGCTATTGGCGGGTTTGGCGGTGGCGGCCGGCACGGCCTGGGTGGCGCTGCGCATCGGGGCGGGGCGCGTTCGCCCGGTAGACCGTTTGCGGCCGCCGGTGGTTTCGGGCTTTCTTCCTTCCACGGGACTGGTGTGGCGGGAACTGGTAGCCTGGGCGGGAGCGGTGGTGCCGTCGGCGCCGCGCAGCCTGCCGCTGCTGAAACGGCGGCTGGTGCGCGCCGGCTTCCGCAATCCCCAGGCGGTGCGGTTCTTCTACGGGGTGCGCGCCTGCACCACGGTGGCGTTCGGGGTGGCCGGTTTCGGGATCGGTCTGCATGTCTACGCCACCGCGGGCCGGCTGCTGCTGGGGACGGGCTGCGGGGCGCTGATCGGGTACATGGCGCCCATGCAGTATCTGGTGTGGCGCATCCGGCGGCGCAAGCGGGCCGTCGAGAAAGGATTGCCCAACGTACTGGACCTGATGGTGGTCTGCGTGGAATCGGGACTGGGGCTCGACCAGACGGTGATCCAGGTGGCCAAGGAGTTGCAGGCGGCGCACCCGGAAATTTGCGAAGAGTTCACGGTGATGAACCTGGAATTGCGGGCCGGCAAGACCCGCCTGGAAGCGCTCCATAACCTGGCCGAGCGCACCGGCGTGGACGACGTCAAAAAGCTGGTAGCAGTGTTGATTCAGACCGACCGCTTCGGGACCAGCATCGCGCAGAGCCTGCGGGGCCATGCCGACTATCTGAGAGTGATGGCGCGGCAGCGGGCCGAAGAGAAAGCCGCCAAGTTGCCGGTGAAGCTGGTTTTTCCGATTTTCTTCTGTGTTCTGCCGTCGCTGTTCGTGGTGACGATAGGGCCGGTGATCACGCGGCTGGTTCGGGATCTGTTCCCCATGATTGAAAACATGTAATTCGCCGATAAGGGTAAACAAGAAAGGAGCTCCACAATGGACGCATCAACGTTACGGCTGGTGGCCGCGGCAGTCGCGGTGGTTTTCGGGGTACTGATATTCCTGAGACGCCGCAGCAGCAAGACGGAATAGTGCGGCGGTAAAGTCTTACGCCCCCTGGGGGCCCGGAATCGCCACGCCCTGCTTCCGCACGGCTTGCGCCGTGGGCTATGATCTTGCGCCGTTTGGGCTATGATCTTGCGCCGTTTGGGCTTGCCGGACTGCTTGCGCTCGGCCCGGCAGCAGGCGCGGAGGTTCCGCGGTTGTGTCAGCCCGCAAGGGCGGCAGATTGTAGCCCACGGCGTAAGCCGTGTGGAAAAAGTCCGGTCTCCGCGTAGCCCCGGAACGGGGCGTAAGGCCATCGGCCCTGCCGACCCGATGAGCCGGCGGCAGCCGGGCATACGGCCATTTCTTTTCTCCGGCGACGTAAGGCGCCGGCCCGCTAAGCTAAGAGGGCGTTACTATACACACAGGTAAGAGAACCACGCCGAATCTCATAGATAGTCTTCCCGACAGGGCGTGAAGACATCGATCACCAGCGACGGCTCCATCGCCGAAGCCTGGTGCTGGAGGCCGCCGCGCACCACGAAGCTGTCGCCGCTCTTCACATCGAAGGTGCCCCCGGCCGAGACCACCCGCAAGTGGCCGCTCACCACATAGACCACCTGGTCGTGCGGATGGCTGTGAGCCGCGCCGATCCAGCCCTTTTCCATGCGATGCTCGGCCAGAAACAACTTATCGTTGTAGGCGCCTACCCGGCGCGTCAGGCCGGGCTCGGGGTGAGTGGGCGCGACGGTTGCGCCAACCACGGAGACGACGCCGGGAGTGGTCATGCGTTAAACCCTTTGGTTGACGATGGCGGCGTATTGTTTGGCCGATTCGGTGATGGCGGCGAAATTGCCGGAATCGAGCGCCGCCTTCGAGATCAATTCGCCGCCGATGCCGAGGGCGGAAGCGCCGGCCCGCAGAAACGCCGCGGCGGTTTCCAGGTTGACCCCGCCGGTCGGGATCATGGGGATTTGCGGCAGCGCCGCTTTGAGCGATTTGATATAGGCCGGGCCGCCTACGTTGCCGCACGGGAAGATCTTGACGAAATCGGCGCCGGCTTTCCAGGCGGTAATCACCTCGGTGGGCGTTAGCGAGCCCGGCATGATGAGGACGTTGAGGCGGCGCGCCAGGGCGACGGTTTCGGCGTCGAAACCGGGGCTGACCAGAAACTGCGCGCCGGCGTCGAGGCATTTCTGAGCGGTGGCGGCGTCCAGCACGGTGCCGGCGCCGATGAGGACGTCGGAGCCCATCAGGCGGCTCAACCCGGCGATCACTTCGATGGCGCCGGGAACCGTCATGGTGACTTCCACAATGGGGATGCCGCCGGCGCGCACGGCATCGGCCGCACCCAGCGCCTGTTCCGGCGACGAGGCCCGCACCACGGGAACTATTTTCACTTCAAGAATGCGTTGTTTAACTTGCTCTTTGGTCATAGGGGAATTTGGGGATGAGAGATCAAGATTTCACCGCAGAGACGCGGAGACGCTGAGAAAACCAAAGACCAAAATAGCTGATCTGTTCTCAGTTCTTGTTTTTCTCCGCGTCTCAGCGTCTCTGCGGTGAAGTCTTCTCTTCGCTCGTCTTTCATCAACTTGTTAGCGCGCGATGCGCGCGGACTTTCCTTGCATCAGGTGAAGCACTTCGGGCAGCGTGGCCATGGTGGTATCACCCGGGGTGGTCATGGCCAGCGCGCCGTGAGCGGCCCCGCAGTCCACTGCCCACTGGGGCGGCTGGCCGGTGAGCAAACCGTAGATCAGCCCGGAAGCGAAACCGTCGCCTCCGCCGACGCGGTCGTAGATTTCCAGATCCTTGCGGCGCTGCGCTTCGCAAAAAGCGCCGTCGGCGTAACACAACGCGCCCCAATCGTTGCGGCTGGCGGTGGTGGCCTTTCGCAGGGTGGTGGCAACCACGCTGAAGGGAAATTCCTTCACCACCGCCTCGATCATTCTTTGGAAGCCGGCGGCTTCGATGTGAGTGAGGTTCTCATCCATGCCGGGCACTTCGAAACCCAGGGCGGCGGAGAAATCCTCTTCGTTGCCGATCATCACGTCGACGAACGGCGCCAGGCGGCGGTTCACCTCCTGCGCCTTTTTCTTGCCGCCGACGGCCTTCCACAAAGAGGCGCGGTAGTTGAGATCGTAGGAGACGATGGTCGAGTGGCGGCGGGCTGCCTGGACGGCTTCCAGAGCCACGTCGGCGGTGGCCGGGGAGAGCGCGCAGAAGATGCCGCCGGTGTGGAACCATCGGGCGCCGCGGCGGCCGAAGATTTCGTCCCAATCGATGTCGCCCGGCTTGAGCTGCGAAGCAGCGGTGTGGCCGCGGTCGGAGCAGCCCAGTGCGGCGCGCACGCCGAATCCGCGCTCGGTGAAATTGAGGCCGTTGCGCACCGTGCGGCCGACGCCGTCGAACTCCACCCAGCGGATCAGCGACGCATCGACGCCGCCTTGAAAGATGAGGTCCTGGAGCAGGCGGCCCACTGGATTGTCGGCAAAGGCCGTGACCACCGCGGTCTCCAGGCCGAAGCAGCGTTTGAGCCCGCGGGCCACGTTGTATTCACCGCCGCCTTCGCAAACATCGAAGGAGCGGGTGGTCGCAATGCGGCGATCGCCGGGATCGAATCGCAGCATCACTTCACCTAGCGCGAGCAGGTCCCAGCGGCAGTTCTCTTTGGCCCTGATTTTGAGCGGCATGGAGTCAGTTCACCTCGCCATCCAACCGCCGTCGACCACCAGCACGTGGCCGTTCAAGTAGTCGCTGGCGGATGACGCCAGGAAGACGGCGACGCCGGCTAAATCCTCGGGAGTTCCCCACCGGCCGGCCGGGATACGGTCGAGGATGGCGCGGCTGCGGGCGGCGTCGGCGCGCAAAGCGGTGGTATTGTCGGTGGCCATATAGCCGGGAGCGATGGCGTTGACGTTGATGCCTTTGGCGGCCCATTCATTAGCCAGAGCCTTGGTCAACTGGGCGACTGCGCCTTTGGAGGCGGCGTAGGCCGGGACCAGGATGCCCCCCTGGAAGGCCAGCAGCGAAGAGATGTTGATGATCTTGCCGCTGCCCTGCGCCAGCATGTGGCGGCCGGCCAACTGGCAGAGGCGGAAAACCGCGTTGAGATTGATCTCGATGACGGCCGACCAATCCTCGGCGGAGTAATCCACGGCCGGGGTGCGGCGGATGATGCCGGCATTGTTGATGAGGATGTCGATGGAGCCGAGCTCGCGGACGGTCAGGTCGACGAGCTGGGTGCAGGCCTGCGCGTCGGCGACATCGGCGAGCGCGGGCACGGCCTTCGAACCGGCGGCGCGCACGGCGGCGCAAACCTCTTCGATGCCATCGGCAGTAGGACCGTGGACCACCACGTTGGCGCCGGCTTGGGCGAGGCCGATGGCCATTCCAGCGCCCAGGCCGGCGCGCGAGCCCGTAACCAGGGCGTTCTTGCCCTTGAGACTGAATGAATCGAGAATCATGGTTTTCCTATTTTCGGCTGGCTTCCAGACCCGAACCGCCGGTGTTGAAACCGGGCTGCACGTTCACCACGCCGAACTGGCGGTCTTCCTTTTCGCGAACCGCCGCCATGGCCCACAGGAAGCACATGCGGTGACCGGGAACGGTAACGTTGGGGTGATAGCCCGAGGGCATCAGGACGGCGTCGCCATCGCGCACCACCGTGACCAGCTCGGGATACTGGGTGTTGTTGTAAACCATCTGGATGGCAAAGGACGGCTCGGGCATATTGAAGTAGACGTACATTTCCTCCAGCATGGCGCCGTGTTCGTGAGGCGGCCAACTGGCCCAGTTGCCGGCTTCGACAAAGGTGAAACCGGCCACCAGCCGGCCGGCGTCGACATTCTTGCCGAGCACGATATTCACCCGGCGCTGGGAGGTGGAAGCGCCGGCATTGAAGCTGAGCGAGCCGTTCTGCGAGATCTCGGCATAGCGCGCCATTTGCAGCGGATAGTGCTGGGAGACATCCGAGGAGAACTCGGCGATGTCCACAGCGGTGGAGTGCACTTCCACCGAGGAATCGCGGGGAATGTAAATGCCGTCATATTGCACCAGCTCCTGGGCCTGGCCATCCACCGTGACGGTGGCGGAGCCGGCGAGGATGATGAAGCCGGTCTCTTGGCCACCGTTCTTAAAGGCGACGGAGCTGACCTGTGGGTTGAGGATGATGCGGCCATAAGAAAGATGGCGGTTGGTGCTGTTGGCGGGGGTCACGGAAATGTGGCGTCCGGCGGCTGCGTTGGTCTTGCGAAAAACCATTTTGCTTTCGATCGCGGTTTCGACTGGCATAAGTTTGTCTCCTAAACGGTATGAGATTCGATTTTGATTTCGGGCGGCGGCGCTCCCCGGTAACCGGATTCCTCGGACAGGGCGCGCGCGGCGGCGCACACCGCGGCCGCCACCATGGGCACCTTGTCTAGCGGCAAGCGGAAAGACGGCGCGGACGTGCTGATGGCTCCCAGCGGGCGGCCGTTGCGGCCCAGAATGGCGGCGCCCACGCAGCGCAGGCCTTCTTCGGCCTCTTCGTTATCGATGGCGTAGCCGCGCTTGAGCGTGACTTTGAGATCGGCCTTCAGGTCCGCCATCGTGACAATGGTCTTGGGGGTGCGCCGCGGCAGGCCGCGCTGTTCGATGATCTGATCGACCTCGCGTTCCGGCAGGTGCGCCAGCATGGCCTTGCCGACGGCCGAACAGTGTACGGCATTGCGGCGGCCGATGCGCGACGCCATGCGGACGCTGCGGCTGGGCTCAATCTTGTCCAGGTAGAGCACCTCACCCGCATCCAACGCGCACAGGTGCACGGTTTCATCCACCTCTAGCACCAGCCGCTGTAGGTGAAGGCGCGCGCGTTCGCGGATATTGAAGCGGGCGATGGCGACGCTGCCCAATTCGAAGAGCCGCAGCCCGAGCTGGTAGCGGCCGGTGTGCGGCTGGCGCTCGACGATGCGGTGGCGTTCCAGGATCATGAGCAGCCGGTGCACGGTGCTTTTGTGCAAGTGGAGTTTTTCGGAAAGCTCCATCAGGCTGGCATCGGGTTCTTCGCCGGCCAGGGTATCGATGATGGCGAGCGCCCGGTCGAGGACTTGGACGCGGTAGGGGGACGGCTTGGTCTCACTATCTGACACTAAGGATCATTTTATGAGAATGGGGCGGTGGGAGTCAAACCTGGGGCTGGGTCTACCCAGGCAGCAGATGAGGCGCCACGATGCCGATGAATTCGCGGGATGTGACCACCTTGGTCATCTTCCAGAACCGTGGAAAATGCCGCTGGTTTCCGGTCACCAGGTAATCGGCGCGGGCAGCGTCGGCGCACTCCAGAAACTTATCGTCGTCGGGGTCCACGGCCACCTGGAGCGGGCGCACAGCCCGGATCATCTGTGAGTGGTTCTTGATGAGCTGCAGGAGTTGTTGCCGGGCTCCCCTGCGGATTTGCAGTTCCGGGCGCGCCAGCACATCCCGGTATTCCACAAGAATCTGATCGGTGACATACAGCCGGGCCGGTTTGGTGAGAGCAAGTAAGAGGACAGTGCGCTGAAGTCCGCCTGGTTTCAGGGCCGCCGAGACCAGGATGTTGGTATCGAGGACCAGTCGAAGCGGGATCATCCGCGCTTTCGTTTTTGCAGGCGGGCGGCCTTGATCACCCGGTCAATCCGCGCCGGGCTGAGCGTGTCCGTGCCATGGCGCTGCGATTCCTCGCCGATTACCCGAAGCACTTCGGGTTCGGGGGCGGCCAGCCGCACGTAATCCCGGATGCTGAGCAGCACCGCCTTGGGGGCGCCGCGCTTCTCAATCACCAGCGACCGCCGCTCATCCTCCACCCGGCTCAGCAGCCTGCCAAAGTTGGCGCGCGCGTGTAACGCGGAGACGACGATACTCTGTTTCCGGGCTGCTCTCATGAGGAACTCTTCAGTTCAATTATACGAACTGTACAGTTGATCTGCAACTGTTGGCACTAGCAAGATGCTGAGAAACTGAATCTGGCAGCGGTGGCCGCAGTGATCCAGTGGGTTTCCAATCTAAATATGGGCAGAAATCGCGTTTTTGTAAGTGCCTGAAGCTGCCCAACTTCGCCATTTGGCGATTTTGGGCACACCTCTCCCTCGACTTATGCGGACTGAACTACCGGCGTCAACAGATTCCGCATGCGCACGGTTCGCCAGAGTGGGGAAAGTCCCCGTTCCCGGGATTGGCATTTCCGCCGGTCACAGAAACTTTAAGACTATTTTGTCTTTTAATTCAATCGCTTGCGGATGACGAAAAAAGAGTCGAGCCTGCCGGGCAGGTATTGTTGAATCGGAAAGAGGATCTCCGCCCCACCAAGTTTACCTGCAATCCTCCCATAGCCTTCCTGAACTCCCTACCGCTCTTCGGAGCGATTCCTGCTCCGCGGGTTTCCTCTTTCCAACCCACAAAAACTTTGACTTCCCCGGCGCCATTGGTTAAGGGTGGTTGACGTATGCCCGCCGGTTCGCACCGCTTCGAGATCGGGACGATTGCCTGCACGGTGCTGAGCGATGGCTACGCGGCCTATCCGACGCCGTGGTTCTTTCCGGATGCCGACCCCGAACAACTCAGCCGCGCACTGGAAAGCCTTAGGGCGCCACTAGACACGGTGCTCTGCCCGTATACCTGTCTGCTGGTGGAAACCGGGCGGCACGTGATGCTGGTGGATACCGGGTTGGGCGCGGCTTCGCCCACCTCCGGAGCGATTCTGGCGCGGCTGGAGATGGCGGGCATCCGCACGAAGGATGTGGACACGGTAGTCCTGACACACGCCCACCCGGACCACATCGGAGGTGCGGTGGATTTGAGCCGGCCAAAGGCGCCGCGCCCCATGTTCCCAAATGCGCGGTACGTGATTTCGGAGTTGGAATGGGAGTTCTGGATGGACGGGCATGCCGAGCGGGGCGGCCTGCGCCTGCCGGCGGAGCTCCAGATTGGCATGGAATCCACAGCGCGGCGGAGCCTTTCTGCGCTGCGGCACCAACTGGAGATGGTGGAGTGCGAAACGGAGGTGGTGCCCGGCGTGCGGGTGATTCCGGCGCCCGGCCACACGCCCGGGCACCTGGCGCTGCTGCTCGAATCGGAGGGCCACCAGTTGCTGAACGTGGGCGACGCCGCGGTGCACCCGCTGCACCTCGAACATCCCGATTGGGAAAACGGTTTCGACCAGGCGGGCGGCCGCGCCGTCGAGACGCGCCGCGCGCTCCTGGAACGGGCCGCGGCTGGCAATATGTACGTGATGGGCTTCCACTTTCCGTTTCCGAGCGTGGGGCGAGTAGCGGCGCGGGCGGAAGGTGGCTGGGAATGGCGGCCGGGCGCGGGCTGAAGCCGGCTGCGGCCAGGATTGGCCGCCCCACTTGCTTAAGCTGCGTTCCGGCTGTTACATATCGGATATGAGAGGGGCTGCGTGGATGGCATTGGCGCTGGGCTGCTGCTCGGCCGCGCGCGCGCAACAGGCGCTCACTTTCGCCCACGATATCGCGCCGATTGTCTACCAACACTGCGTATCCTGCCACCGGCCGGGGCAGCCCGGGCCGTTTGCGCTGCTCACGTATGCCGACGTCAAGAAGCACGCGGAGCAGATTGCGGCGGTCACGCACAGCGGGTTCATGCCGCCG
>JBEKQS010000005.1:0-49268 GCA_049519475.1 Bryobacteraceae bacterium
CGGTTGGCGCCCCCGCCCCTAGCTCTTCATCCTGAGCAGCAAATACAGCCCCGCCAGCCCGAACACCGCGTCCGGCGCCCACGCCGCCATCACCGGCGGCAACTGGCCCACTTCCCCAATCTTCTCGAACAGGGTGGAAATACCCACGTACGAGAGCGCAATCCCGATGCTCACCCCGATCCCCGTCATGGCTCCCCGGTTTCCCACCAGAAATCCGAAGGGGATCGCAATCATCGCCATGATCAGCGCAAACAGCGGCACCGAAAACTTCCGGTAGAGCTGCACTTCCAGACCCACCGTGTCGTTCCCGTAGCCGCTATCCCGCAGGTCGCGGATGTACTGATCGAGCTGCACGAAGTTCATCTGCGAGTCTTGCAGGTACTCTTTCAGAAAATATCCCGGTGGCTCGGTCAGCTCCCGAAACGTGGCCGCCTGAAAGCCCGTGCGGGTGCAGTTCGTGTCGCTGTGGAAGTCGCTGCTCCAGCCGTTCTCATAGGTCCACGTTCCCGCCCCGGCGTTCCACCGCGCCCGCTCCGCCTTGATCTGCCGCACCAACTGGAACGTCGACGGCTGCAGCTCGTAGACATTCACGTCCACCATCACTTTTTCCGTGGGATCGAACAGGCGGTAGTAGTAAATGTGGAAGCCCTTACCCATGGTCCACTTGCGGTCCGGCCGGTAGTACGTCTGCACCGGCCTTCCTTTGATTTCGTCGCGCAGTCTGTCCTGTTTACGGTTCGCTTCCGGCACGTAGTAGTGATCGAACGCAAATAACCCGCCGCTTAGCAGCGTGCTCGCAATCAGAATCGGCAAGGCCATGCGGTACAGGCTCACGCCGCAGGCTTTGAAGGCCGTCACCTCGTTCTGCTTGCTCAGCACGGCCAGGTTGACGAGAACCGCCACCAGCACGCAGATCGGCGTTAACTCGTAGATCAGCATGGGTGACAGGAAGAACAGGTACGTCAACATCTTTTTGAGCGAGATGTTGTGCCGGATCATGTCCCCGGTCAGCTCGAAAAAGTTGAACACCAGGAACATGGAGACGAACGCCGCCAGCACGATCGCGAGGTAAAACAGGAAATTCGTCAGAACGTATGTGTCCACGATCTGCGGCAGCAGCGGAATCCTCCAGTAGCGGGCCCGCTCCACGCCCTTCGCCGGCCGCGGCTTGATCCACCCGAACAGCCGCGTCATTCCGGCCGCCAGGCTGGCCAGCAGATCGCGATCGCCCGGCTGCTCCATGCGGACCAGAAAGATCACTCCGGCAATCCCAAACGCTACGTCGGGGAGCCAGCTCGCTACCGGCACGGGCAGGGCCCTCTGTTTGGCCACATTCACCAACGCCATGTAGGCAAGGTAGTAGCAGAAGAAGCCCAGGAACACGCCGATCACGTACGACGCCGATTTACCGCCCTTGCGAGTTGCGATCCCCAACGGGATCCCCACCAGCGCCAGCATCATGCTGGCCACCGGCAGCGCAAATCGCTGCTGCAGCTCGATGGCCGCCTCGATCCGGTCCGGCCCCTGGTAGCGCATCAGTTGGCGCGTGCTCATGGCCCGCGGTTTCTGCGCCGCCTGCTCGGGCGGCTTGGCCTGCAGTTCCTCGATGCCCAGTGGCGACGCGTAGTCGTGCGAGACCAGGTCCTTGCCCATCTCGTGCCGCGCGAAGTTGTGCAGTTCCAGCTCGATCCGGTTGTCCTTCGGCTCCGAAACCGCGACGGCTTCGCGCGCCACCGTGACCATCGGCCCATCGGCTTTTTCGCCGATCCCTTTCTTCCGATCCTCGGGCGGCGTAGTGTCCGCGATGAACACCCCGCGCCAGGGAGTCGGCGCGCCCGCCGGCGTCTGCCCCACTTCGTCCACGTACAGAATGGTATTCGGGAAATCTTCGTCGAAAAACCGCGGCGGAATCTCCGCCGTGAGCCGGTTGGCTTCCAGCTCGTTTATGATGCGCGTGCTCTCGTTGATGGAGTATGGCGTCAGGCGCAGCGACGCCCATGCCGCCATCCCCATCCCGATGGCCGCGAACAGCAGCACCGGCGCAATCACCTTGCGGCTGGAGACGCCCGCCGCGCGCATGGCGACGATCTCGCCGTCCGACGCCATCCGTCCCAACCCGACCAGAATCCCGATCAGCACTCCGAACGGAATCGTGAACGGCAGCACCGGCGGCAGCACCAGCGCCAGCAGGGTCACCACCGTCCGCAGCCCCGGGTTGCTCCCCACCAGCAGCTTGAACAGCGTGTCCGCGCTGTGCAGGAACATGACGAACGTCGCCAGCAGCGTGCCCAGCACCGAGCTCGTCAGAATTTCCCGGAATACGTATCGGCCAAGAAGGCGCACAGCCGCGTTACCGCTTCATGTCCGGCGCCGGCACCACCGGCAGCTTCGGCTGCTCCTCTTCGGCCGGATGCAGCTCCAGATCGTCGATCAGGATGGAAGGCGCCACCACGCAGGTTTCGGCGGTAAACGACGATCCGCCGATCAGGGCGAACGGCGCCTCATTGTCCAGGAACTTGAACACCGTCTGGTCGTCCCCCGCCGCCAGAATGTCTTTCAGCGAGCGCGCCGTGAATCCCCGGAATCGCAGCCCCCGCACCAGTTCCTCGCGCCCGTCCGGGAAAACTTTGTACACCAGCAGCGGCATGCTCACCGGGTGGGCCTGCCCTTGGGACGCCTGCAGCAGCGACCGCACTTCGTCAATCGCCGCCGAAGAGGGAAAATCCATCTTGCGCACGATGATCCCGTAGGGCTTGCTGCGCGCCTGGATCAGCTCGATCAGCTTCTTCTTCAGCTCCGCCGCCGGCATGGTTTCGCTGGAGCTCACAAACAGGTTGCTGATGTCCGCGTAGTTCGCCGCGCCCGGCCCCGGCAGCCGCGCCCGCCCGTTGGAGCCTTCAAAGCCCTTCACCGGCTGCCGCGTCAGCAGAAAGCCTTTCAGCACGCCTTTTTCGACCAGGCGCAGCGGTTTGGGGATGACGCCTTCGCGGTCCACTTCATACGAGCCGAACAGCGGCCGGCCGCGCCATTCTTTCTGCGTCGGGTCGTCCACCACGTCGAACGTATCCGGCAGCACGCGCGCGCCCATGCGCCCTTCCAGATCGCCTGCCGGAGCGGATCCGCCGCGGCCGCCCGCCGGCCGCCGCACCAGCGCCAGGTTCTTGCCCAGCACTTCCGCAAAAACCTGCGCGCCCGCCATGCCTTCGAACAGCACCGGCCCGCTGTAGTCTTCGCCTTTCGCCGCCTTGGCCAGCGCCACGACGTTCTCCGCCAGGGCCGTCACGCCGCGCTGCATTTCGGTTTCCGAAGCCATGTGCGCCAGGTCCAGCGAGTGGAAAGCCACCGCGTCCCGCACCGTCATCCCGTCCGCCGCCTGTGCCGTCGCCCGGGCCCGCACATACGTGACGTTCTCCACCGCCTTTACTTCGGTGCCCTCGGAGTTCACCACGTAGTAGCCGCCCTCGGCCGATTGCAGGTCCACTTCCGAGTTCTTCACGCCGGGAAACTTCGCGAAGATTCCCGAGAGCGTCCGCACCCGCCTGGCCCATTCGTCTTCGTCGATCGCCAGGCGTCCGAACGGCTTCACGTAGTGCACCGGCTCGGCATGCGCGAAATCGTTGAGCTGGTCGCCCTGCTGAATGTTGCCCATGGCCGCGCGTTTGCGCGAGATCGCTTCGAGCGCCGCCTTGTATGCCGAATCCGTCTCCAGCCACAGGTACCGCCGCAGCACCGGATAGGCATTCTCCACCGGGAAACTCTCCAGGTCGTAGCGCGACCCGCCGAATCCGCCGCCCTGGAAGTTCGTATTGTCGAACTTGTAGTCGCCCACCCGCACGTGCACTTCCGGCTCGCGGAACACATCCCGCCGCCGCGAAACCAGCCCGCCCAGGTTCGCCGTCACCGCGAACGAATCGGCTTCGTCCAGCACGTACTCCACGAAGTACGGCGGCTCCAGGTTGGGCAGGTTCAGCTTGCTCGATCGGGCCGCCTCGTCGTGCATGGCCGCCATCATGGGGTCCGCCACCGGCGCCTGGGCAATTGCCACGGCCGCCAGAGCCATCGCGCCGGCCGCCGCCAGCAGGATCCTCATTTCCCCACTCCCTTCGCTTCCATGTCCGTCGGTTGGGGAAGCAGCGGCGGCCGGTCGTTGGACTTGGCCTTCTTCTCGATCTCAATCTCCGACACCAGAATCGCCGGCGATACTGCCGACACCGGCACGCTGCCCGATTCCGCGCCGCAATATCCGTTGAAGACTTCCGGCTTGTCCGAGGTGGCCAGAATTTTCGCGAAGCTCGCCAGCGGCGTGCCCACGATGTCCGCGCCTCGCACTAATTCGTCCGGACGCCCGTCCGTATAAACCCGGTACACAATCACCGGAATCACTTTGAACGCCTGCAAGCCCGCGCGCGCGGTGGTGGTAAATCCACCCGTGATGTCGCGGAAATACAGCCCATACGGCTTGTTCTGCTTCCTGGCCTCTTCGATCAGCATTTGCCGCAGCCGCGCATCGGAAACCGAGTTCGACGATTCGACAATCAGGTTCGACTGCCGCGAAACCACTTCCAGCCCCGGCTGCCGCCGCCCGTGCCCGTTGGAATGGTCGAACCCCTGAATGGGCGAGCGCGACATCAGAAACGTCTTCAGCACGCCCTTATCCACCGCCAGCACGGGCCGCGCCTTCACGCCTTCGTCGTCATAGTCGTACCACCCGTTCAGATCGACGCCCGCGGCCTTGCGCTCGGTCGGATCGAAAACCACCGACAGGAAATCCGGCAGCACTTTCGTCCCGACGCTCTTGGTAAACGTCTGCCCTTCGCTTTCGTCCTTCTGGCGGTGGCCTTCCACGCGGTGGCCGAAGATCTCGTGGAAGAACACTCCCGCCGCCTGTCCCGAAAAAATCGCCGGTCCCACGAACGGCTCGGTTTCCGGCGCGTGCAGCAGCGCCACCACGTCGTTGGCTACCCGGTCGATGGCCGCGATCAGCGTCTTGTCGTCCGGCAATCCATCCGGATCCACCGCCTCAAACGTCTGGTAGGACGACACGTCGGTCCCGTCGGTGGCCTTTCCGGATGCCGAAATCACCACCCGCGCGAAGCCGCGTCCGTGCGCGATGCGCGCGCCTTCCGTGTTCACGAAGTAACGCGTGTCGGTCATCGCAGAGACCGAAACATGCGACGTCAGGACGCTCGGATAGCTCCCGAACCGCGCCGAGAGCTTGCGGGCCCGCTCGGTCCAGGCTTCCGTATCGAGTTTCAGTTTGGGCAGCTTCTCCACCTCGACCGAAGGCGGCTCGCCCGAAAAATCGCCCGACGCGTCGGTCGCCGCCACCCGCACTTGGGTATTCGTCTTCATGCGGATCAGCCGCTCGGCCGCCGCCCGGTATGCGCGATCCGTGTCCAGCCAGAGCCGCCGCTTGATGGAATCCACGTTGTCTTCGTAGGTGATGGACGAACCCGACGTGAATTGTCCGGCGTTCCCGCCGGTGCGGTGATAATTGTCGAGCTCCGGCGTTCCCACCCGTATGGAGACGTCCAGCGTGCGGTTCTTTCCGCCGTTGTTCGCGTCCACGGTGCCCAGAGTCCCGGTGAGCGAACGACTCTCCGTCTCGGTAATCTCGTAACTCAGGAAGTACGGCGCCGGATCGGCCTTTTGCTTCAAAATATCGAAGTTCCGGGTCAGTTCCTGCGACATGGCGTCTAACAGGACATTGGGTTGAGCCGCCGCCAAGACCGCCGCGGAGCACAATAGACACAGACGAACAAACATTGAGGGGATCAAGTGTTCAGGATACCATCCGCCGCCGGCACGCGTGGATAGCCGCGCGCGAAACAGCCGGTATATACTGATCCCAGAAGAGGAGGTTCATTCGTGAAAAGCCGCACCACAATCAACGTCGCCGCCGTCGCCGTCATTACCCTCGCGCTTGCCGCATGCAGCAACTCTCATCACGATCCGCTGGAAAAATACTACCTCGTCACGCCGAACACCAAGGCCGCTTACTGGCAGGAAGGCTGGGCCGGGTTCAATCACGCCGCCTTCGTCATGGGCGCCGGCGTCCAGGCCGGGCTCGCCGGTCCCGATACCTTCGATCCCCAGGCCGAAGTCCAGGAGTTCCGCACGGCGATGTCGCTCAAGCCCGCCGGCATCCTGGTCTCCGCCGGCGATGCCGCCGCCATGAAGGGCCCCATCGACGCGGCCATCGCTCAAGGCATCCCCGTCATCACCGTCGATTCCGACGTCCCCGACAGCAAACGGCTCACCTTCATCGGCACGAATAATTACCAGGCGGGCGTCATGGGCGGCCGCGTCCTGGCCGAGCGCCTCCACGGCAAGGGCGTTATCGTCGTCTACACCACGGCCACTCAGGAAAACGCCGATGAACGCCTGCGTGGCTACAAGTCCGTGCTCGACGGCCACCCCCAAATTAAAATCGTCCGCACCATCGACGTCAAAGGCGACCCCCGCATCGCCTTCGATTCCACCGTCGAGATCGTCAAAGGCAAGCCTATCCCCGATGGCTTCATCTGCCTGGTGGCGATCGCCTGCCCCGAAGTCGCCGACGTTCTCGATCGCAACAAGATCGAGAACAAAGTCATCGTCGCCATGGACGCCCCGCCCGCCACACTCGATTGGATCAAGAAGGGGCGCATCGCCGCCACCATCTCGCAGAAACCCTACACCATGGGCCAGTACGGCCTTTTGATGCTCGACGCCGTGCATCACTACAAGCTTCCCAGTCTCGACGCCAACTGGGCGCAGGACACCCACTCCCCGTTCCCGGCTTTCATCGACACCGGCGCCACCTTGATCGACCAGACCAACGTCGACGCCTTCCGCAAAGCCCAAGGGGGCTCCGCCGGCGGAAACTGACTACACAAACCGATGTCCCACCAGGCGCTTAGGGCCTGTCAATAAATAGCCTTCTCAATCGCCGGCAACCGGCAAGGTTATTTCGGAACGAGCCCTTAGCTGAGCCCTGTGCCGCGGCAAAACCGCCGATCTTGCTGGCGGGGGTTCTCGTTCCGAATTGCCAGGCGGGGCGGTTACTGGCCTTCGAGGTGTTCGATGCGCTGCTGGTGGGCGGTTGCGATGGCTTCGAGGCTCTTGATGGACTCGTGGAGGATCTTGGAGTTGCGAGCGAGCGTGCGGATGTTCTCGCCGTCTTGTTTGAGGGCGTCGGCCGTGGCGGTCCAGCGTTCCTCCCAGTCGCGGTGCATGAGTTCTATGGATTGGGTAAGCGCCTCATGGCGTTCGGTGAGCCGGTCCAGGCGCTGGTCGATTGTGCGTTTGTTGGCGTTAGGGTTTTCCATAGGCTTTGGCTGGCTCCTTTTCTAGTTTAGCTGAGTGGCCGAAATCTGGGAGTGCCGACGCGTGCGTGCGCCACCTCATCACTTCCGGACGGCTGTGCGAAGAGCGGCTCAGTCCCCTGCCGCGCTATCCGGTTTCGCTCTGGACCACCAGCCCAGATCCTGCAGCGCCGCGCGCACCTCCGCCCAGCGAGTCTTGATCACCGAGATCGCCAGCATCAGCAGGATCACCACCACCGCCGCCACTGCGGTCTGCCATTCCGTCAGCCGGTCCTTCAGGAAGAACAGGCCCCGGCCATATACCATCTCGACGTGTACCCAGTAGACCAGCAGCGACGTCGTACCGAACTGCCGCACCCAGCTCCAGCCGCCTCTGGCGCCGTAGCGCGTCCACAGGAAGGCCAGCGAGAGCAGCACCATGGTCACTCCTTGCTTGGTCAGCACCTGCGCCGGGCTGTTCAGCCAGAATTCCGACTTCGCATAGATGGAATACGGCAGGCTGGCGAAATACTGGCATGCCACAATCGTCGCGCCGCCCAAAATCGCCCCCCACTGCATGGCCCGTTCCATGGCTTCCTCCGGGATCACGCGAATGGCGCTGCCCGCCGCCATTCCAAACGCCAGATAGGCGGCCCACGGGAAGAAGCCGAACAGTTTTTGATCGGGCACGATGTAGCCCCGCACCATCCACGGCACGCCCGCCCAATTCAATTGCGAAACCAGGGGGGACGCAAACGCGATCGCGAGGCCCAGCACCGCGCACAGTCGCACCCGTTCCGCCGTCCGGAAGAGCGCCATCACCGAAAGCAGGGCGATGGCAAACCCCATGCAGTTCAGGATGTCCACGCGGAACAGGTCCTGCCACGGCGCCGGGATGCCGAAGATCCAGAGTTGCACGCGGAACGCAAAGGCCAGGAAAAACAGGTAGCCCGCGCGCCGGTAAGCCGTCCAGACGCGCTGCGCCGGCGCCATCCCCTTGCGCTCCGAGCTGTCCATCAGAAACGCCAGCGTCACGCCCGTGAGGAACAGGAATATGGCCGGCGGCATGCCGCCCAGGAATTGCGAGAGGATATACGGGCCGCCGCTCCGCAGATCGTCCCGCAGAAAGGAATCCCACACGTGACCGTGCAGCATGATGACGGCGCCTATGCCTCGCACCCAGTCAAGGTAGTGGAGCCGGGATGAGCTGGACTTTGTGTTCATGGCGAGACCCCTTCGGGAATTACTTCTTCCTGAGCAGAATCTCCTGTTTGGTTCCTTTGGGCACGTCCAGGTGGAAAACCGAATCGGGAATCGTGGGATTCAGCACAACGTTGGTGTATGTGATCAGAATATAATTCCCGGCCTTTTCGTAGAACTTCTGCTGCGCCGAGTAGCCGCCCTTGTCGGATATCCAGAGATCGATTCTCTTCCACTGGTCCAGCAGCTCAGCCGACTTGGGAGTCAGTTCCAGCCGCGTGGTTTGCTCGCCCGCCACCGTCTCCGGGCCGCCCGGCTTGACCACATAGGCCGCCCGCAGGTCGTTCGAGCTGCCGCCGAATCCCAGCGCCATGTACTGATCCACCAGCGATTTCTTCTTTCCCAGTTCCAGCACCTGGATCTCACCCGGATTGTTCGGGTAATACACCTGCACCTTGCTCCCGTTCACCACCGCCTGCTTCGGGTTGGTTCCCTGGATGTCCATGCGCACCAACAGTTCCTTGGGTTTCTGGCGCTTCACTTTGATGGTGCCGGTTTCCACATCCTCCTCGTGAATCACTTCCTCGTGATCCACTCTGCGGATGTTGGCCGTCAGTCCTTTGAACCGCGACGCCGCGGCGTCAATCCGCGCAAACACCGCCGCCAGCGGATCCTGCCCCGGCGCCCGCGCGCCAGTCGCCAGCAGAGTGCCCATCAGCGCGAAGAAAAATCGATAGCGCCGCATCTTGTGTACTGTACCGGTCACGGCCGCGTGGACACGATGAAACCGTGCAATTCCCCTTCCGAATCCACCACCGGCTCCACGTGCGTCACCGTGAGGCGCGGATTGCCGGAGCGGACTTGCAACAGCCGCGTCAGCGTCGCCACGTGCTGATCATCCGGAACGCCCGCCATGGCTTCCTGATCGACAAAATACTGATGCGTGCCGCGTTCCGACGGTAACGAGGAAATGTCGCTGGCCTGCGGGATGCGCGGCTGATCCCGAAACCAGCCGCGTGGCGTCAGGAACAAAAAGGCCAGGATGACTCCGACGATTACGTCGTATTGCCAGCTCCCGCGCGCATACTCCCAAAAAATGTACTTCTTCATCCTACAAACGCCATTCTATCAGGCGGCGGGCTGCGTCCGCCGGTTACAGCACCACCGTTGGATGGTACAAGTTCGGCAGCACCGCTTCCCCGATGGCCACCAGTTCGCCCTCTCGAGTCACCGCCTTCACGTAGCGCGCCGCCTGCTGCGAGCGAAATGGCGACGCCGGAAAGTTCCGCCCGTTCCGAATCTGCGCCGCCACCACATCGTCCACGTACACTTCCGGAAAGCCCGGCAGCATCTTCCCCGCCGGCACCAGCGCGTCCCCCAGCCGCTCGTCGGCCGCCAGCGATTCCAGTTGCGCGATGGTGCGCGCCTGGCCGATCTCGAATTCGCCGCTGGCCAGGCGCCGCAGCTCCCGCAGGTGCGCGCCGCATCCCATGGCCTGGCCCAGATCGTGCGCAATCCCCCGCATGTATGTCCCGCCGGAGCAGTGCGCCCGCAGGCGCGCTTCCGCCCCGTCGAGCCCCAGCAGAGTCAGCTCGTAGACGTGCACCTTCACCGGCTCCAGCTCCACCACGATGGATTTTCGCGCCAGCTCGTAAGCCCGTTGGCCGTCGATTTTCTTGGCCGATACCGGCGGCGGCGTCTGCATAAACTCGCCCCGGAATCGCTCCAGCAGAGCTTCCAATTCGCCCGCCTCCACATGAACTTCCGTCTGCGGGCTGGTGGCCGCGCCGGCCCGGTCGTAGGAATCGGTCGACCAGCCAAACCGCACCACGCCTTCGTAAATCTTGTCGCTGCGCGTGTAAAACTGCGCCAGCCGCGTGGCCCGATCGAGCACCAGCGGCAGCACGCCCGTGGCGATCGGGTCCAGCGTTCCCAGGTGCCCCACCTTTTTGGTCTTGGCGATGTGGCGGACCTTGCTCACCACATCGTGCGACGTCCACCCTTGCGGTTTGTCGACTACGATGACTCCGTTCAAAATGGCCTCAAGACTGGCACGCCAGTTATTGCCAGGCCGCTTGCTTACGCGCGCGGCTCGGATGCGAGCCGCGACCGTAAGGGAGCGGTCTTCGCGAAATACAAGAGTGTCCCGATGAAATGGTGTCCGTAATCAGCGCCTGGCCTTCTTCGCCCAACATAAGTATCCAACTGTGAAATTCTTTTCCCGGTCGAGCCCGTCCATCAAGGGCAGGATCAGCGCCGGCGGCACCAGCAGGATGGCTGCCGGAATAAAGCCCAGCCAGCGAATACCCCCTGTAAAAAATTGTAGACCGTTCAGCAGCCGCCGCGCGAGCAGACGGAAATATCCGCCCGCCGGCCGGATCTCAATCGCTTCCAGGCCGGCGCGTTCCAGCAGGTACTCGAGGCCGTAGCGCGTGTAGCGAAAGTAATCGTGCGGCGCCTGGTGCACTTCCCATTCGTGCGGCGCGGCCACCAGCAGCCGCCCGCCGGGCTTCAGCGTGCGCGCCATCTCGGCCAGCGCCCGTCCCGGTTCCCGCAGGTGTTCGATGGTCACAATGTGCAGCGTCGCGTCGAAAACCCCGTCGCCGAACGGGAGCGCCCCCAGGTCCGCCACCACATGCAGCTTGCTGTAATCCCAGCCCGCGTCTCCCACCGCCAGATCCACGCCGCAGTATCTCTGCCGCGTGAAATGTGCGGCGTACTGCCCTTCTCCCGCGCCCGCGTCCAGCACCCGCGCGCCCGCCGCCAGTTCCCCGGCCAACGCCGCCACCGCGTCTTCGATTTCGACTTCGAAGTGCAGGATATGCCGCCGCAAGGCCTTCGGCAGACGGTATGCCGGCTCCGTGTATCTCATCGCCCGCGCGCCTCGATCATCACCGTGGAGCCCGCCCCGAAGGCCGCTTCCACCAGCGTCGGTCCGAGGGCTGCCGCCACCAGCGCCAGGTAGATCAAGTCCTTCGCCAGCCGCGCGCCGCCGCTTTCGGTCACTCCGCGCACTCGCCGCGCCATCGGGTCCAGGCCGGGCGCCAGGCTGCTCGCCAGGCCCGCCGGATTGTCCCGCAAGGAAAAATACTTGCGCCGCAGCACTTCGAATCCGCACTCCAGCAGCAGCCGCTCCACGTGCCGGCCGCAATAGTCGAACAGGTGGCGCGGAACGTCCAGGCCGTTCCACCGCTGTCCCAGCAGCCGGAACTGCCAGCAGGCCGCATTCGGCACTTGCACCACCAGCCTCCCGTCAGCCGCCAGCAACTCCCGAGCCGCCTTCAGGTACGCCCGCGGATCGGACAGGTGCTCCAGCACGTGGAACATCGTGATCCCCGCGCAGCTCCCTGCCCCGAGCGGCGCCCGCGCCAGGTCTCCGCACACCGCCGGCGCCTGTTGCCGGCGCCACGCCGTGGCCGCGGCCTCGCGGGAGAAATCCAGCCCTACCACGCGGAAGCCGCGCTCCCGCATCATCCCCAGGAACAGCCCGCCGCCGCAGCCTACGTCCAGCAGCGGACCGCGCGCCTTCGAACCGCGCATGGCCCGCGTCATAAAGCGGACATGGTCGCGCAGCACCAGTCGCCGGTACATTTCCTCCAACCGCCCCGCCGCTCCGCCATCCGGCGCAAACCAGTACTTGTCGGGATACGACTGCCGCACTTCTTCCAGGCTCGGCTGCGGATCGAGGCGCGCCAGGCCGCAGTCCCGGCAGCGCACCACCACGAACTCCTTGTCGGTGGTGCGGTAGAGCCGGTCCGGCCCGCGAAGCAAGACCGTGGATTCTTCCGAGCCGCACACCAGGCACGCGCTCATACGGTCTCTTTCAAGGGCAGCCGGTGCGCCAGAATCATCCGCCGCACGTCGGCCGGACTCATTTTCCGGATGCGTCGCAATTCCCTGCGCTTCCGCAGCATCCGCGGCGTCATCCGCGCCGCCGCCAGATTGCCGCGCAGCATCGCCGCCGCCATCCGCAGCTTGCCGCCGAGGCCCGGAAAATAAGCCGTGTCGCCCGCGCCGCGCCGCGCCGCGCCATACCCCGCCACCGCCCGCACCGCGGAATAATACGGGTTCAGCCACAGCAGGCTCCACGGAAACAGCTTCACCGCCAGCAGAATCCGGTTGCGTTCGATCAGTTCCAGCCGCCACGCCGAATCCTTCCCCAGCGTGGACCCGCGATGGTGCCGCACCACCGCCTGCGGCGTGTAGATGCACTTCCATCCCGCGATGCGCGCCCGCAGCCCCAGTTCCGCATCGTCGCCATACGCGAAAAAATCTTCGTCGAAGCCGCCGATCTCATCCAGCATCTTCTTGCGATACATGGCCGCGCATCCGTCCGGCCACAGCACTTCTTCCTCGCGGTCGAACTGTCCGGTGTCCTTCGCCCCACTCCCGCGCCCGCGGTTCTGCCCGTCCGGATAGATCAGGTGTCCCACCTTGTCGATGCGCTGCGGCTCTTCCCAAACCAGCACCTTGCTGGCAATCATCCCCACATCCGCGGCGCGCGTTGCCGCGCGACGGAGTCCCGCCAGCCAACCCGGTTCCGCCTCCGCATCGTTGTTGAGCAGGGCCACAAATTCGCCTCGGGCCGCCGCGATCCCCTGGTTATTGGCCGCGCAGAATCCCCGGTTCCCGGCGTTCCGGATGACCCGCGCGCCGAACTCCTTCTCCGCCATATCCGCCGAACCGTCGCGCGATCCGTTATCCACCACGATGGTCTCAAAGTCGGCCCCTGCCTGCCGCCCCACCGACTCGAGGCATGCCCGCAGCAGCTCCTTACGATTCCAATTGACGATCACGACGGAGATCAACCGCTTATGCTAGCAGGGCCGCGGGAACTCCGTGCGGAAGTTCACCGTGGATACGCGGCGCGGAGAAAACTGAGGAACCGGGGCGTCTTTCCAGGTCCTCCTCTGCCTGTTCCGCGAGCGCCCGGCAGAGAAAGAGGCAGCACTTCGGTCAAAATGTGGGCTCAGCTTGTTTCTCTCGCGTTTTCTCCGCGTCTCGGCGTCTCTGCGGTGAACGAACTTCTCCCGGCCTCAGTATTTCCCGTAGTATGATTGACTTAGAAACCCGAATCGTTTCCCTATGCCCCCCATCGGCGACACCCTCCGCCGCGAACGCCTCCGGCGCAATCTCGAGTTGTCGCAAATCGCCCAGGAACTCAAGATATCCTCCCGCTTCCTCCAGGCCATCGAAGAGGAGAGGTTCGATCAACTCCCCGCCACCGTCTTTGCCAAGAACTTTGTCCGCCAGTACGCGCTTCTCCTCGAACTCGATGGCGAGGAGCTTGCCCTCCAGGCTCAGCGGCTTCTGGAAGCGCGAACCGTCGCGCCCGAGTTCCCGCCGGTTTTCAAACCGGACGTTCCCGAACTCCCGCTCGCCGACGTGAAACCTTGGGACGCCTCCGGCGCGGGTCGGAGTTCCGGCTCGTCATGGATCACCGCTGCCGCCCTGTTCGTGGCGGCTATGCTGGTCTGCTCCGCCGCCTATTGGTGGTGGGAACGGCCGCACCAACAGCCAGTGGCGCACGTCGTCGAGCCTCCCGCTCCCAAGGTCGCTGCGCCCCGCGCATCGCAGCCCGAGGCCGCGGTACCTGCCGCCGCCCCCGCTTCCACCTCGGCGGCGCGGAGCGAGACTCCTCTGCAAACCGCCGCTCCCCAGCAGGCCGCCGGACCGGCAGATGTCGCGCCGGCCGTCGCCACTCCCGCCCCGCCCGCCGCCGAGTCCAATCCGAATGCGGCCGTGCGAGTTGAGATCACGGCCATTGATGCCGTCTGGGTTCGCGCCCGCGTCAACGGCAAGTATCTGTTCTCCGCCATGCTACAGCCGCGTCAAACCCGCAACGTCGATACCGATGGCGCCGTGGAATTGCTGCTCGGCAACGCCGGCGGCGCATCCATCGCGCTCAACGGCAAGCCTCTCTCGCTCGAAGGCTTTCCCTCCGGAACCATCGGGCCCAAAGGCCAGGTGCGGGTGGTTCAGTTGACTTCCGGCGGTTTCCAGATGGTGCCTTCCAAACCGCCCGACTTGCGCGACCGCTGACGCGCGTCCGCCCGCTGCCGCTTACGTTCCATCATGAGCAGTTCCCGCCGGCGCCGGTTCTTGATGCGTTCGTCCACTTTGCGCCAGAACTTGCGGAAGTAACTGACGGCCGAGACAATCGCAAACACGATCACCACCCACATCAACACCAGGCCCGGCTTCAGCAGCGCCGGGTGCCGCACCGCCAGCAGCATGCACGAGATGGCCACCACCTGCGCGAACATCTTGGTCTTCCCCAGGTCGCTGGCTTTGATGGTGTATCGTTCCGCCGCCGCGATTTGCCGCAGCCCCGATACCGCGAATTCCCGCCCGATGATGAGCACCGCCATCCACCCCGGCAACACGCGCACCTGCACCAGCGAGACCAGCGCCGCCGAGATCAGAAGCTTATCGGCGATCGGGTCCAGCAACGTGCCGATGGTCGTAACCTGTTTCCAGCGCCGGGCGAGGTAGCCGTCCAGCAGGTCCGTTCCCGCGGCGATCAGAAAAACTCCCAGCGCCAGCCACTCGTTGGTCACCTGCATGGACCAAATCGAGACGGACCCATTCTCCTGCACCAGCGCCGCCACCAGCAGCGGCACGAAGAAGATCCGGAGAATCGTCAGCGCGTTCGGAACGTTCATTCGCCCAACCCAACTATAATGCCAGACGACCCTCTGGCGCTACGTCCTGCCGCTCGCGACGCCTGCTCCAGCGCGTATACTTGTATTTTCACCATGCTGGTTTCCCGACGTTACTTCTTTTTCGGCAGTCTGGCCCTGCCCGCCCTGGCCGCCAAGAAACCCGAGGCCGCTTTCCGCCCCGGCATCCTGCTCCTGCTGGCCGATCAACTTCCCGCCTTCATGCTCGGCGCTTACGGCAACAAGCAGGTCTACACTCCCAACCTCAACCGCCTGGCCCAGACCGGCATCCGTTTCTTTAACCATTTCTCGTGCGCGCCCGCTCCCGCGGCGGGCCGCGCCACCTTGCTCACCGGCCGCACGCCCATGCAAATCGGCCCCAGCGGCGCCGTCTCTGCCAGCGACATCCCGCTCGACAAGCTCCTCGCCTCGAACGGCTACACCTGCCAGGAAGCCACCGGCTCGAACGCCCTGTCTTTCCTTGACCGCCAGTCCGCCGACAAGCCCTTTTTCCTCCAGGTCGATTTCCAAGGCGTGCGTCCGCCCTACGACCCCGCCAAGAAGTACCTCGACCGCTATGCGGCCGAAGTTTTCGATGGCTATGCCCCGGAACGCCCCGCTCCCAATGCCGCGCTCGGCAAAGAGTACCTCTCCGCCATCATCCCCAACGTGCGCAAGGCCGCGGCCGCCGTCACCGCCATGGATGACGAGATCGGCGGCATCCTCACCAGGCTTCACGACCGCCAGTTGCTCGGCAATACCCTGGTCGTCTTCACCGCCGCCTGTGGCGCCCTCCTCGGCCGCCACGGCCTCTGGGACTCCGCCGGCGCCTCCGACCCGCCCAACATGTTCGACGAAGCCGTCTCAACACCCATCCTCTGGAGTTGGCTCGGCCACGTCCCCGCGCTGGCCGTCCGTCCCGATCCCATCAGCGCCTACGATTTCATCCCCACTATCTGCGAACTCCTCTCCATTCCCGTGCCCCAGCGCAACCTCTGCGGCCGCAGCTATGCCGCGCTTGCAACCGGCAAACCCTTGCCCAAAAAGCAGCCCTGGCGCCTGATCCTCTGTGCCAGCCACGGCAACACCGACATGGGCCGCGAAGAACGTTACAAGCTGGTCCTGCGCGACCACTCCAATGGCCCCAACGAGCTCTACGACCTCTCCATCGATCCCCGCGAAACCGTCGACCGCTTCCCCGACGAGCACTACCTGACGATCCACCAGGAATTGGCCGACGCCATCTCCGCCTGGAAATTGAAATACTCCAGCTAGTGAAACAGGAGTCGGAAGTCGAGGAAGCCAGAAGTCAGAATGCGCCGCCGGCGCGTCCTTCATTCTGACTCCTGACTTCTGTCTTCTGACTCCTGACTTCTGTCTTCTGTCTCCCACAACGCCCAAAATAAGAACGGAGGCCAGCGTCGCGCGCCGGCCTCCGTTTCCATCAGAAATAATTATTACAGCCCGGGTCTGTCCCCAACCGGAACCACGTCTTGCGGGATCGTCCGAACCCGCGCCCCGGAACCGCCGGCCCTACTTCTTCTTGGCGTCGTCCGGAACGTTGCACTTCGCCAACGAATGATCGTTAGCGGCGTAACACTTTCCGATCTCGCCCAGGTTCGGCTCACCCTTCGTGGCAGCCTTCGCATGGCAGGTGGTGCAGGACTTGAGGTTCTCTTTCTTCATGTACTCCATCTTGCCGTAGCTCGCCGTGGTGCAGAACAAAAAGCCCGCCGCCACAACCCCTACCGGAATCGCCAACTTCAACATACGCATTTGTCTGTTCTCCTAAGTTGTACTTGCCTGAGGTTAAAGCATACCTCAATATCTGATTTACAGAAAATATTATAACTCCAATGTCGGAAATCTCAACAGCCCGCGAAATTAAAAAGTGCGTAATCGCTCTACTCTCGCCCATACACGGGCTGTTCCTTACAAATTCGCGTTGGGCTCCAGGCTCCGCCACAAATACCAGCTCGCCACCGTGCAGTACGGCCGCCACCGAGCGCCCATGGCTTCCACTTCCGCCGGCGTGGGCGATTGATTCAGCCCGTATGCTGCCTTGATGGCATTGCGAATCCCTAAGTCGCCCACCGGCAGCACGTCCGTCCGCCGCAGCGCGAACATCAGGAACATGTGCACCGTCCATACCCCGATCCCTTTCACCTCGGTCAGCCGCTCGATCACTTCCGCGTCGGTCAGCGTCTCCAATTCCTCGAACACCACCCGCTTGTCTCTCGTGTGCCGCGCCAGGTCCCGGATGTACTCCGTTTTCTGCTTCGAAAGCCCCAGCTTGCGCATCCGCTGCGGCCGCAGTTTCAGCACGCCGGCCGGTGTCAGCCCGCCGCCCGCGGCCTTCACCAGCCGCGCGAAAATGATGCTCGCCACCCGCCCGCTCAACTGCTGGTATACAATCGATTTCACCAGCGTTTCAAAACCCGGTTCGCGGAACTCGATTCGGTAATCGCCCACCCGGCGAATGATTTCCGCCAGGACCGGATCGTTGCGTCGAAGGTGGTGTATGGCTTCTTTCATGGTGAAACAGGATCTCCTCCGAATACGTCCCTATTGTACCGGCATGCGACTGCTTTGCGTTTTCTCTCTTGCCTCCGCGCTCCTCGCGCAGACGCCCCCCCAACAGGCCAAGCCCGTTGACGAGCTTCCTTCCATCAAAGTGGATGTCGATGTCGTCAGCGTCCTCGCCTCCGTGCGCGACAAAAAGGGTGCGCTCATCCCCAACCTCACTAAAGAGGATTTCACCATCCTCGAAGACGGCAAGCCGCAGCCCATCAAGTACTTCACGCGCGAAACCGATCTCCCCCTCACCATCGGCCTGCTGATCGACGTCTCCGGCAGCCAGCGCAACTTGATCCAGATCGAGCGCAACGCCGCTTCCCAGTTCTTCGCCCAGGTCCTCCAAAAGAAGGACGAAGCTTTCCTCATCAGCTTCGGCGAAGAGACCGAGCTCTTGCAGGACTACACCGGCTCCGCCCGCCTGCTCACCAACGCCATGAACGATCTGCGCGTGAGTTCCGGCGTGGGCGGTCTCGGCCCCGGCCCCGTTCCCACCGCCGGCGGCCCGCGCGGCACGGTCCTTTATGACGCCGTCTATCTGGCCGCTCACGATCAGTTGCAGAAGCAGGTCGGCCGTAAAGTGATCGTAGTCATCACCGATGGCGTCGACGAAGGCAGCCGCCTCAAAATTGAAGACGCCATCATGGCCGCTCAAAAGGCCGACGCCGTCATTTATAGCATCGAATATTCCGATCCCGGCGCCTACGGCGGCTTCGGTTGGGGCATGGGCAATGCCGGCGGCGGCTACCTCCACCGCATGTCCGACGACACCGGCGGCCACGTCTACCGGGTCGACCGCAAGAACACCCTCGACGTCGTCTTCAAGGAGTTGCAGGACGAAATGCGCAGCCAGTATTCCATCGGCTACACTCCCCTCAACGACGCCAAGGACGGCGGCTACCGCAAACTCGACATCAAGCTCGCCAACAAAGATCTGAAAGCCCAGGCCCGCAAAGGCTACTACGCCATCAAGCCCGATTCCCGGTAGAGCCGGGGGCGCACCCTCGCGCGTTTTACGCGCGGTCCAGGTAGTCGCCCGAGAGCACGCGACGCTCTTCGGGAACCGGCTGGTGGTACACGTAGACCCAGGCGGACAGATGACGGCCGGTTAACAGTCGCACCTTCGCGGGCACGCGCACAAACTCGTACGGCAATTCGTCGTTCGGCCCGCACCCTTCGTAGTCGTCCAGGATGGCCAGCGTGCCGGCCGGGTCGTGCAGGCGGTACACTTCTCCGGTCACCCATTTGTCCGGTTCCGACGACAACGCCAAGCCGGGGTAGCTGTCGAGATGGTACATTTTGCCCTGGATTCGCGCCTGGCCGAGCAACGTCCCCCGCTCCGCGAGAAGCCGTGCAAACTTGTTCTGGGACCCGCTTCTCAGCGTGCCGTAGACGAACAAGTTGTTGCAGAATCTCCGGCTCATACCGTTCCCCGAATCGTCTCTAACCAGCCGATCCCAGTATGCGCTTTCCCAGCCCCGAAATCCTCGCACTTGCTAGAATAAGCGTTTTCACAGTCCATGCTCGATCAATCCATCCAGGAACTGGAAGCCCGTTCCCTCGCGCGCATCGCTTCCGCCACCACGCTCGAAGAGCTGGAAGCCGTCCGCGTCGATGCGCTGGGCCGCAAAGGCCCGCTCGCCCAGGCCGGCAAGGAGATGGGCAAACTCCCGCCCGAAGACCGCGCCCGCATCGGCAAGCTCCTCAATAGCGCCCGCCAGAATCTCGAACAGGCCCTCGAATCCAAGAAGCGCGGCCTCGATGCCGGCGCCCTCAACGCCCGCCTGGACGCCGAGTGGCTCGACGTCACCCTCCCCGCGCCAGGCCCGCGCCGCGGCCATCTCCACCCCATCACCCGCATCCAGCAGGAACTGGAGGATCTCTTCGCCTCCCTCGGCTTCGCCGTCCTGGACGGCCCCGAAGTCGAAACCGAATACCACAACTTCGACGCCCTCAACATTCCCGCCGATCACCCCGCCCGCGACATGCAGGATACTTTCTGGCTCGATGGCGGCAACCTCCTCCGCACCCACACCTCGCCCGTTCAGGTGCGCGGCATGGAGCGCCTCGGCCCGCCCTTGCGCATGATTGCTCCCGGCCGCGTCTTCCGCAACGAAAGCGTCGACGCCTCCCACGAGCACACCTTCTACCAGATCGAGGGTATGATGATCGACCGCGACGTCTCCGTCGCTCACCTGCTCTACTTCATGAAGACGCTGCTCGCCGCCATTTTCCACCGCGACGTGACGGTCCGCCTGCGTCCCGGCTATTTTCCCTTCGTCGAGCCCGGTTTCGAGCTCGACATCCAGTGCCTCATCTGCGGCGGTTCGGGCTGTCCGGTCTGCAAGCAGAGCGGCTGGGTGGAACTGCTCCCCTGCGGCCTCGTCAACCCCAACGTCCTCCGCATGAGCGGCATCGACCCCGCCGAATGGAACGGCTTCGCCTTCGGCCTGGGCCTCACGCGTCTCGTCATGATGCGCTACGGCATCGACGACATCCGCCACTTACAGGGCGGAGACCTGCGGTTCCTGGAGCAGTTTTGAAATTCTCTTACAACTGGATTCGCCAATTCGTCCCTGCCCTTAGCGAGGCCCCCGGCCCGCTCGAGCGGCTCATCACCATGAAGACCGCCGAGTGCGAGGGCGTCGAACCCGTGGGCGAGTTGCTGGGCGGCGCCTCGATCGCGCGCGTGGAATCGGTCGAGCCCATCGCCCATAGCCACAACGCCAAGGCCGTCGTCGATGCCGGCCCGCACGGCCGGAAAACCGTGGTCTGCGGCGCGCCCAACTGCCGCCCCGGCATGCTCACCGCCTGGGCGCCCATCGGCCGCAAGCTAATCAATGGCATCGAAAGCGATGGCATGCTTGCCAGCCCCGCCGAGCTCGGCATCAACAAGGACCACTCCGGCATTATCGAACTGGAAGCCGGCGAGCCCGGCGATTCCCTGCCGCGCTGCGCCCCCGACGCCGTCATCGAAATCGACAACAAGTCGATCACCCACCGTCCCGATCTGTGGGGCCACTTCGGCGTGGCGCGCGAAGTAGCCGCCATCCTCGGCCTCAAATTGCGGGATGCCGTCGATCTCAGCCTCATCCCGTCCGCCCCGCCCGCCATCGGCATTCGGATCGAGGACTTCAACCTCTGCCCGCGATACAGCGCGCTGGTCTTCGAGAACGTTTCCATCCGCCCGTCGCCTTACTGGCTGCAGGCGCGTCTCACCGCCATCGGGCTCAACCCCATTAACAATATCGTCGACATGACGAACTTCGTGATGGCCGAACTGGCGCAGCCCATGCACGCTTTCGACGCGGATCTTCTCAGCGGCGGCGCCATCTTCATCCGGCCGGCGCGCTGCGGCGAAGCGTTCCGCGCGCTCAACGACCAGGACTACACGCTGGATTCTTCCAACCTGGTGATTGCCGATGCCGCCGGCCCCATCGCGCTCGGCGGCGTCATCGGCGGCGCGCACAGCGCCATCGGCGCGAAGACCACCCGCGTGGTGCTCGAAAGCGCCAACTTCCAGGCTTCCTCCATCCGCAAGACGTCCGTCGCCATCAAGCTCCGCACCGACGCCTCCATCCGTTTCGAAAAGGCGCAGGACCCCGCCAACACCGTGCGCGGCCTGGCGCGTGCGGTGGAACTGCTGCGCGAAATCTCGCCCGGCATCCGCATCGTGGGCGGCCTGGCCGACCAGAAGAAGGACACACCGGCGCCGCCGCCCATCGCGCTGCGGCATGACTGGCTCGAGCGGAAACTGGGCCGCACCATCTCGCCGGCCGAAGTGCGCCGCATCCTGGAAAGCCTCGAATTCCGCATCGACGAGCCTCAGGCGCGCGTCTATTCGGTTTCCGTGCCCTCCTGGCGCGCGACCAAAGACGTCTCCATTCCGGACGACCTGGTGGAAGAAGTCGGCCGCATGGTGGGCTACGACTCCATCACGCCCGTCGCGCCGCTGGTGCCCGCCGCCGTGCCCCCGGCGAATCCCACCCGAAAGTTCCAGCACGAAGTTCGCGCGGTCTTCGTCGACCAAGGCTTCACCGAGGTCCACAACTACTCCTTCCTCAGCGAAGAATCCGTGCGCGCGTTCGGCTTCGACCCGGCGGCGCACCTGCGCGTCTCGAACCCGATTGCCTCCGACCAGGCGCTGATGCGCGCGTCACTGCTGCCCGGCATCTGGAAGAACGTCACCGAGAACGCCAAGCACCGCGAATCCTTCCGCCTCTTCGAAATCGGCCTGGAGATCCACCAGACCGCATCCGGCCTGCCCGAGGAGATCCCTCACCTGGTGGCCGCGCTTTACGAGCGGCACGGCGATGGCGCCGCCGGCCTGTACGAAGCCAAACGCGCGGCCGAATGCCTGATGCCCGGCGCGGAAGCCAAACCCGCCGCGCCCCGCCCGTTCGAGCACCCCGCCCGCTCCGGCGAACTGGTATGGCGCGGCCAGACCGTCGGCCGCGTGTTTGAGTTCCACCCCTCGTTGGTCGAATCGGGCCGCGCCGCCATTCTCGATCTCGATCTTCGCCTGGTGGAATCACTCTCCGCGATTCAGGCCAGGTACACGCCCATTCGCCGCTACCCCTCGAGCGCTTTCGATCTCTCCGTCGTCTGCCCGCTGCGCGAGCACGCCGGCACTCTGCGCGCCGCCATCGCGAACCTCGCCGGCCCGTTGCTCGAATCCATCCAATTTGTGCGTCAATACTCCGGTCCGCCGCTCGAAGAAGGCAACAAGAGCGTTTCGTTCCGGGTCACGCTGAGCTCCGCAGAACGCACCCTGGCGAGCGAAGAAGCCGCCGGAGCCCGCGCGCGCATCATCGAAGGCATGCGCGGCATGGGCTACGAGCTGCGCGTATGAGCAACCGCCGGGCCATGCCCGGTGGCTGGGTCGGCCTGCAACTCCCAGGGCACTTGCAAATTTACTTGCGGCGAATAGGCAATGGGCACGGGAGCTGAAATGTCGTCGAGCTGCACCCGGGAGCGGAGGCCTTTGAAACCGATATCGCATTTCCCGACGCGCCACTGCCCAGGTTGGCGAAAAGGGATGCATCGCTAAGCACCCCGGCGATCAGATTGTCTTCCAGGCGCAACTGCAGCACTTGATTCCCAGTCGCTTCCAGCAATCCTGCCGTGACACTGATGCCTTTGACTCCCGGGTAGTCGATACCAGCGGTAGGAGCCTGGTCCACCTGGTTGCAGAAGATCTGCGGATGGGCCACGACATTATTGTCGGCCGAAAAGGGAGGGAGATTCGTCGCTCCTCCGCCTCCCCATCCCGCGATAAGGCCGATGCTCACAAGCGGCGTATCCACCTCGTTATTGGCAATCGAGATATCGCTGACCCTGTTTCCCGGCTCCTGCCATCCTGCCCAGACCTGAATGCCCCCGAAGCTGAGTCCCGTTCCTCCCGGGTAGCAGTTGCAGCCCGGGAAAATCGTTGGCGTCATCTGGATGCTGTTCGACTGGATGAGCAGGTTGGATAGCTCATTCCCAGTCGTGGGTCCCTCGTCGAACGAACCGTTGCCGCCGCTCGCAAGCTGCACTCCGAACAACGTCGCTCCCGTGATCGTATTACCCAGTATGGAGAGACCGCTGATCGTGTTATAGCGGTTCCCGCAGCATGCCCCCAGCCCGAAGATTCCGTCCCTAAACGGTCCTTCGATGGTGTTCGAGAGAATACCAATGTTCCGGGCGACGTTGTTCTCCGAGTGCTGGATCGGCAGCACGGGCGGTTTCGCATCGTCGCTGGCGCCATCTGCACCCGCCAGGTTGATGCCAAGTATCTGCTGGTTGGCCGGGTAGTTTGCCGGGATCGGGCCTGTTACCTGGATCTGGTTGGCGATGATCTGCACGCCGTCAATCAAGTTCCCCGAGGCACTGTCCAGGCCCTCCCCAATCCGAATCCCAAATTGAGGAAGTGCGGCTGAAATGGTATTATTCGCGATCAGGATATCGAGCGCCTGGTTGTTCGTCGACCCAACCCCGGCTCCGACGTTCATCGCAATGCCTCCCGCTTGTGTCATCGGAAGATTAATATTGTTGTTGGCGACGGTGATGTGCTGCAACGTATTGGCCGTGTTGCCGACTTCCAAATCGATACCCACCACCGGACCGGCGGCGTTGCCGGAGATGGTGTTGCCGGTAATCAGAATATGGTCCAGGGTGCTCTGATTCGCGGGGCTGCCGGGTGGATTCACTCCAATTCCGAGATACTGAATGTTCGTCAGCACCAGGTTGCTGATGGTGATGTTGGACAAAGTTCCCCCGGTGCCTCCTGGCTGCCCTGGCGGCGGAGCGCTGATCCAAACCCCGTAGGTAAAGTTCTGGAGAGCCAGCCCGTAGAGGGTGTTGCCCCCGGAACCGACAGCAATACCTACGCCAGACTGGCTGGTGGTGAGCGTGATATCGGGCTGTCCGTCGCCATCGATGTCGCCGTTGATGGTGACGTTGCCCCCGCTGAGACCGGCCAATATCCCCCCAGGGGCGGAATCGACGGAGATGGTCGAGCCCTTCAATGCAGGCGCGAATTGGATAACCCACGTGCCGGGGTCGTTGTTCGTAGCCATGACCGCTTCCTGGAGAGAAATTCCGTCCGAGCCCGGATTGGCCACCAGCGCCGCCACCGAGGACGTGTCGCCATTAACCGCAACCGTGGCATTGGCGACCGTGATGACCGTGCCGCGATTGAGAATCACAGGGGGAACGGTCACCGCGGGAGGGGTATAGCTTTTCGCGCCGACCCCGCCGCAAGAGGCTGGCAACGTCTGCGCCAGTGCGGGGAGTGCGCCGATGGCCAATAAAAAGGGGATAGCCGCCATCGCGTGTCGCATTTTCAGGAGGCTCCCAGCGGGCATGTTCTTGACTTTACACCATATGGCGCGACGGATTACGGAAATCGGGCAAGTCAGGCCTGCATCGCTCCGCTGGCCGGCGCCGCCCAATCCAGCCCCGCGTGTAGTGCCAGCCCGGCCGCGATTTTTGCCGCCGCCTCGGCCGGAAAGGGCGCCGTCTTGCGCTTCTCCAGATCGGCAAATGCGTTGATGCATTCGAGCGTGGCCGCCAGCTTCCCGCGAGTGTCGTCCACCAGAAACATCAGGTAATGGAGGCGCTTGGACGACCATCCCACAAACCGCACGTATACCGTGACAAGGTCTCCCGGCATTACTTCGTTTAAGTAGTGAATGTGGTGTTCCAGGTCCATCGTGCCGGTGTGATGGGCGGCGTGGTATTCCGGCGTCAGCCCCATCCACTCGTGCAGCGTATCGCCGGCGTCGTCGAACAGCGCCAGGTACCAGCGCACGTTCATGTGCCCGTTACTGTCGCGGTATGCTTCCGGAACCGTCGCCCGAAGGCACACCGGTTCCAGCGCGGTGATCTTCCCTAATGCGATATGCGGCGGCTTCAACGCTTCGCGGACCTGCCCCCAAGCATACCAGCCTTGCGCCGCCCGACCAATCCGAACGCTGCCAGCGCCGTGCCCGCCAGCACCAGCGTGGCAGGCTCCGGCTGCGGCTGCGGCCCGCCATCATCCGTGAATTCCGGGCCCTCCAGCATCTGCGCCGGAGCGCCGTTCCCCAGGTTCACATTCACGTATACGAAAGCGTCGCCGGAGGTATTGCCCGGAATCAAAGCCAGACCTTCATAATACTCGGCCCAGCTCAGCACCGCGGGGTCGGTGACGTCCGCGGCAGGCCCGTTGTCCAAGGTCGCTGCTTGCACCGTTCCCGCATAGAATCCGTCCCCGCCGTTCTCCACGAGGTCCCAGATCGCCAGTTGCAGTCCCGCGCCCTGTGCCGCCGTCGTTACCCAGTCCGCGCTGGGCAACGGCGAGGGCGTGGCACCACCGTTCTGCCCCGGCATCAGCGCATTGTCCAACAGCCATGACGCCTGGTCCAAGCTCCCGCCGCCCATCTCGTCCGGAGTCACCACGCTCGTTCCGTACGTCTGGCCCAGGTAAATGTCGGTGAACAATTGCACGCACATGGTGTCGCGCTCGAATTGGGTGCCCTGCCAGTCGGTAAGCGTGATCAGAATCACTCCCGCGAAATACGCGTCCACGTCCGTGCCGTTCTCGTTGATCCAGACGTAGTTTTCCCCGGCGTTTGTATCCACTCCGGTTGCGACAATCGTATCGGCCGCTGCAATCCCGCACAGCAGCGTCGCGGCTGTAACCAGCATCGTGGCCCAGCGCAATACCATCCGTAAGTTCTTCACGGTTTCCAGTGTAAGTTTTTATCAAACGCCGTAAAAGTCACACTCGTCCTGGGGGGATATGAATCGGTCTAGCCTCTTGCCTTTCCAAAGTGATACTGTCGGTTTTGTCGATCCCCCATTGAGAATCAATAAGATAGCGGGCTAGTTCACTTTGGGTAGGTATCTCAGTACTCTCCATCTGGAGAGAACGTCCAAGGTCGTTATCGGGTGTTTCCCTGATTTAAACCAGGCCCCCGGACCCGCCCCCTGCTACAATCGCTCTTCCGTGAAGCATCCGTTGATCGGGCCCCTGGCTGCTATTGCCGCGGGGATCCTGGTTGCCCGCTTCGTACCCTTTCGCCAATCCGAATTGCTCGCCGCCGCCGCCGCCTTCTTCCTGCTCGGCCTCCTGGCGCTCGCTCGGCAGTCCCGTGCGCTCGCCGGCGTCTGCTGCCTGCTCGCCCTGTTCTCCTCCGGCTCGCTCATCGCCCTTCTCCACCAGCCCGGGCCGCCGCCGGAAATCGACGCCGAAGCCCGCGAGATCGTCATCCTCGGCGGCTGCGTGGTCGAGCCCCCCGCCATTTCCGGCGAGCGCGAACGCTTCCTCCTCGAGCTCGAGCCCCACACCCGCGCCCAGGTCACGCTCTACACCAAGGATGGCGCTCCGCTTCCGCCGCTCCGCTACGGCCAGAACATCGAGCTGGACGCCCGCATCCGCAAGCCTCGCAATTACGGCAACCCCGGCGCCTTCGATTACGCCCGCTCGCTCGCCCGCCAGGACATCTTCTGGACCGCCTCCGGCGACGCCGCCACTCTCCGCGTCCTCCCCGGCCACTGCGGCTCGCCGCTCCAGAAATTCGCCATGGATCTCCGCGCCGCCATCCTCCGCCGCACCGAGCGCCTCTACCACGGCAACAGTTACCAGACCGGCATGATGCAGGCCCTCTTGATCGGCCAGAATTTCCAGCTCCAGAAAGTCTGGACCGAGCAATACCGCAACACCGGCACTTTCCACGTCATCGTCATCTCCGGCACGCACGTCGCGATTCTCGCGGCCTTTTTCCTCTTTTTCCTGCGCGTCTGCTGCGTCTCCGAAAATCTCGCCATGCTGCTCACCGTGATGGCCGCCTGGCTCTATGCCCTGGTCACCGGCTGGGGCGCTCCCTGCGTCCGCTCCGCTGCCGGCCTCACCCTGTTCATGGTCTGCGGTTACTTCTACCGAAAGCGCCGCCCGCTCAACCTCCTGGCCGCGGTGGCGCTCGCTTTCCTGGTGGTCGATCCCGATCAGCTCTTCGACTCGAGCTTCCAGCTCACCTTCCTGGCCGTCGCTTTCCTCGGCGCCTTCGCCACGCCTTTCATTCAGGCTACTTCCGGACCGCTGGCCCGCGGCCTCGCGGACATCCACGATACCGGCCGCGACTTGCACCTTGCGGCGCGCGTGGCCCAGTTCCGCATCGAAGTGCGCCTGCTCGTCGATACCCTCCGGCGTGTCGCCCGCCTGCCCCTGCGCGCCGCCACTCTGCTGGTCACGGTCCCCGCCCGCCTGCTCCTCTTCTTCTATGAAGTGGCGGTGGTCTCGGCCGTGATTCAACTCGGCCTTGCGCTTCCCATGGTGGTCTACTTCCACCGCCTCGGCCTCTCCGGCCTCTCTGCCAACGCCTTCGCCGTCCCCATCATGGGACTCCTCGTCCCCGTCGGCTTCGTGGCCGTCGCCACCGGCTGGACCTGGGTTGCCGCGATCGGCGGCTGGCTGCTCTGGCTCTCCCGCGTGATCGTGGGCTGGCACGCCGCCATCGAACCCAACTGGCGCATCCCCACCCCGCCCGTCTGGCTCGGCATCGCTTTCTCGGCCGCCCTGCTCGCCTTCGCTCTGGCGCGAGGGCGTTGGTCCCGCACCGCCGCGGGCGCCGCGGTCGCGACTCTTCTCGCGCTCCTGGTCTGGCACCCGTTTCCACCCGAGCTGCACCGCGGCCAGTTGGAAATGAGCGTCATCGATGTCGGCCAGGGCGATAGCATCCTGCTCGTTCTGCCCGATGGAAAAACCCTGCTCGTGGATGGCGGCGGCATTCCCGCCTTCGGCCACCAGCCCCACTCCCAGCTCGATATCGGCGAAGACGTGGTCGCCCCCTATCTCTGGAATCGCGGCATCTCAACCCTCGACGCCGTGGCTCTCACCCACGCCCACGAAGATCATATCGGCGGCCTGCCCGCTCTGGTATCCGATTTTCATCCGCGCCAGTTGTGGACCGGCGCCACTTCCTCAAACCCCGCCTGGCTCGCGCTGCGCGATTGCGCCGTGCGCAACGGCGTCCAGATCGTCCCCTTCACCGCACCCGCTCACTTCACTTTCGGCGGCGCCGAATTCGACGTCCTCGCCCCGCTGCCCGATTACGTCCCCGTCGACACCCCTCACAACAACGACTCCCTGGTCCTCCGTGTCCGCTACGGCGCGCGGTCTTTTCTGCTTACCGGCGATGTCGAGCGCCCTATCGAACGCCAGATGCTCGCCGAAAACGAGATCCCTGTCACCGACGTCCTCAAGGTGGCGCACCATGGCAGCCGCACTTCCTCCACCGATGACTTCCTGGACGCCGCCCACCCCGCTTTCGCGCTGATCTCCGCCGGACTCGACAACAGTTACGGCCACCCCAACCGCGACGTGCTCGCCCGTCTGGCCGATCGTCACACTGCCGTCTTCCGCACCGATCGGCAAGGCCTCATCACCGTCTTAACCGACGGCCGGCACCTGAGCGTTGAACCCTTCCATTGGTAGTCTCTTGCCGATATACGATTTGGCGATACGGCGTGGTCGAAAAGTAGTCACACCCTAGTCTGACCTTAGTGAATGGTGGAGACAC
Source organism: Bryobacteraceae bacterium (assembly GCA_049519475.1). GTDB lineage: Bacteria > Acidobacteriota > Terriglobia > Bryobacterales > Bryobacteraceae > PALSA-129. The sequence continues at coordinate 28,768 of JBEKQS010000005.1, forward strand.
CATATTCTGATCGTTGATCAACGATACGCACGCTTCTTTCGACGCCAAGGGTAGAGGAATACCGTTCCCATCGCTGCACCGGGACGAAAACGCCCAAGGTGTAGAAATGCCCCCATGAGTCCGGCTCTCGCGAACAGTAACACCGCCTACTTGCCCTTCGGCAGCACTTTGATATTCCCCGGCAACTCGAACAAATTGTCTTTCAGATTCCGCTGGATGTGTACGTCGTCGGAGAACATCTCGAAGATCTTCTCCCCGTTGCGCTCGCGCCGGATGTTGCAGGGCCACTTCACCCCGCCGCCCACATCCCGGTACAGCCCGAAGGTGGTCACTTCCGTGTCGAAGTCCTTGAACTCTTCGTTGCGCCGCCGGAACGTTTGCCGCGTCGGCAACTTGTTCAACTGGTCGAAATACACCGTCACGGTCGCGTTGCGTGAGTCCGTGATGTCCACAATCTCCACCGGCCGGTTCTCCAAAAAATCCGCCCCGCGCGAATAAAACTCCAACCCCGGCTCTTTCAGACGCTGCCGCAGAATGTAGAGGATGTTCCGCAGCGTACTGTCCTGGTACGTCGCGTAGCGCTTGTCGTCGAACGGCCGCGCCCCGCGAAACGTCACCTCCCATGCGCCTGTCTCCGTCAGCAGCACCGCGCTGTCTTCGTGCAGGCCGAACGCTTCCCGCTCCCGCACCGCCGGCACTCCCGGCGTCGGCGCCAGGTACCGCGTGTAGATGGTCGCCACCGAGAGGCCGCTGATCTGCGACCGGTAGAAGCTATACGCCCGCCCCGATTCCACCCGGTCGTTCATGCGCACGAACGCATCCCCGCCCAGCGCCGCCAGACCCTCGTACACCACCCGCTTGCCGCGTTCGGCGGGAGTCTCCGCCGCCGACAGCACCGCGGACAGAGCCGCCGACAGCGCCAGACACAGCGCTAGCCATCGCGCGCCCCTGGTTGCCTGGCCGCGAGGAAACATCCGCGGGACGGGAACCGCTCCCTCACGGTCGCGGCTCGCATGGCCGGTCGGAGGACCAGTCATGGCTGCTTTTCCAGGTCTTTCAGCTGGAGCCCCGTATTCGCCCGGAAGCTCTTCACCGTGGCCTCCGCGTAGTTCCGCCCTCCCGCCGTAATCGAGATATGGAACGGCAGCTTCAGCCCTCCTACCTCGCGGTAGTCCGAGTACGTTTCTGTCACCGCAACCTCTCCCGCGGCCGTCGCCGTGTCGTGCAGCGCGCTCCGCGGCAGCCCCGTCTCAGGGTCCATCACCAGCCGCACCACCTGGCCGCTCTTGTCGCCGATCTCCACCGTGCGGTCGTCCACCGCCTTCACCGCCCGCCCCACCGTCCGGTCGCTCAGCAGCATCGGGAAGAACGCCCGGAACTGATCGCCCTGCACTTGCTTCAATTGCGTACCCGCCAGCGCCCCCGTTCCCTGCGGCGTCGTAATCCATCCGCTCTCGCCGTCGATATACACCGAAATCTCGCCCGACGGCATCACGCTGTCCTGCCGGAAATGGCTCGGCGCCATCCACCGGTCTGTCTTCGTCACCTCGATCCCGCCCGCGCCGGCGTCGAATTGGAAGCCCGCTTCCAACGTATAGTCCTTCACCGCAGCCAATTTTTCGGCCCCGCCCGCCGCCGCCTGCGCCCGCGCCAGAAGATCCTTGCCGCGCTGCCGAGCCGCTTCGTCCGCCAACGCCGCCGCCGGTTTCGGCGCAACCATCGTCAGATCGATGGGCGTCACCGGCGCGCCCAGCCGATCCAGGGGCTCATCGAACGTGATCGGGTTCCCCACCACCACCAGCGCCCACTTGTTCGGATCCACGCGCTCCTTCGCCACCCGCAGCACGTCCGCCCGCGTCACCCCCTCCAGCGCCTTCTGGTATTGCTGCGTGAAATCGCTGGGATACCCGAAGTATTCATAGGTCAGCAGCCGCTCGATGGCTTTCGCTTTGGTGTCGAACGCGTACACCAGGCGGTCGAGTACCCGCTCCTTCGCCGCCTTCAACTCTTCGTCGCTCACTTCCGCCGACCGGATGCCCGCCGTCTCCGCCCGCACCGCCCGCACCGCCTTCACCGTCTGGGACGCGGGCACGCTGCCGGAAATCTGAAACAGCCCCGGGTGGTCGAAACTCGCCGCCCAGCTCGCCAAGGCCGTTCCGCGGGTCTCCTGTGTCAACCGCCGCCCCAGGCGGCTCGTCGCTCCGCCCCCCAGCGCCTCTGCCATCACTTCCAGCGCCGCGAGATCCCGGTCCCGGCTATCCCCGCCCAGCGATCCCATGATGAATTGCGTCAGGGTCGGCTCGCTCTTCTTCACCAGGAACGTCCCCGCCGCCGCCGCGCTGCTCACTTTAGGGAAATCCGCAACCGGCGCTTGCTCCGCCGTCCAGCCGGCAAACAGTTTTTCGATCTTGGCTTTCATCTGCGCCGCGTCGAAATCTCCCCACACCGCAACCATGGTGTTTTTCGGAAAGTAGTAGCGCTGGTAAAAAGTCTGCAGGTCGCCGCGCGTGATCCGGTCCACGCCCGCGAATTCCAGCGGCCACCCGTAGGGCGTGTCTTTGCCGTAAACCGTGTTCGTGAACTCCCGCCGCAGAACGAACGCCGCGTCCTCGTTCCCTCGCAGGATGGTCGCGCGCAACTGCTGCCTGGCCTGCTCCACCTTGTCCTGGCGGAACTCCGGCTGCGTCAGCACTTCCTGGAAGGCCCCCAGCAACGCATCGGCGTTCTCCTCGAGGCCCGAAAACGAAACCGTTCCCGCACTCTCTCCGATACTCGAGTCCAGCGTCGCCGCCATGTTCTCCAGCAGCAAAGTCAATTGCTCCGCCGTGCGCGTCCGCGTGCCGCCCGTCCGCATCACCAGCCCCGTCAATGCAGCCAGCCCCACACGGTCCCGCGGATCGAACAGGTTCCCCGTCCGCACCACCGCCATCCCGTGGATCAGCGCCGCGTCGTGGTCCTCCACCACGAAAACCCGCATCCCGTTGGCGAGCGTCAACCGCTCCATCGGCGGCGTCACGATCGCCCTCATCGGCGGATACTTCAAATCCTTGTACGACGCCGTCGCCGCCGGCCTGGACGCAGCCGTTTTAGAGACCGGCGCCGCCGGCTTCCGCGCCGGCGCCGGTGGAGTCGTCTGCCTCGCTCCAGCCGCTTTGGGCGCCTCCATGCCCGTCGGAGGCGGCGGGGGAACCTGCGCCATCGCCATCACCACCGCGATTCCGAGGCCAGCCACGGCTTTCTTCATTGTTGGCCTCCCGTCCTGCCTGGCAGGGCTTCGCCGCGGTTCTCCGTCGCCAGGTAGACCACCGTGCGATTCACCGGCGTGAAGTATTTAATGGCCGCTCGTGCGACCGCCTCCGCCGTCACCTTGGTCGAATCGTCCAGCTCCCGAAACAGGCTCCGCCAGTCTCCGTATCCCGCGTAGTAAGCCGGCAGCAGCGCCGCCAGGTCCGCGTTGTTCTCGAGCCGCCGCAACGCGCCCATCCGGATTTGCGCCTTCGCCGCCGCCAGAGTCTCCGCGTTCACCGGCCTGTTTTGCACCTGCGCCAGCACTCCGTTCAACACATTCTGCACATCGTCGAGCGTGTGCCCCGGCGCGGGCGCCAGCAGGAACAGGAACAGGTTGGGGTCGCGCCCGGCCGGAAAAGTGGCCTGCGCCGTGGCGATCCACGCGATTCCCTTCTCTACCAACTCCCTTTGCAGAATTCCCGAGGGCCCTGACAGCAGCGTTTGAATCACGTCCAAAACCGCGTCGTCCCGGCTGCGCTCGTCCGGCCTCTTGTAGCCGATCGCCATCAGCCCTTGCGGCGATGCCCCCACCACCGCCGATTTCGTTCCCAACTGCGGCGGTTCCTCCGTGTGCAGGCGCGGCGGCGCGGGCCGGGCCGGAATCTCGCCAAAGTACTGGTCCGCCAGCAGCCTCGCGCCCGAGGGATATATATCGCCGGCAATCGCGATCACCATGTTCGCCGGCACATAGTATTTCGCGAAGAAGGCCTGCGCCTCCGCCACCCCCAGGTTGGCCACGTCGCTAGGCCATCCATCTGGCGGATTGCGATACGGATGCGCCTCGAATGCCGTGGCCAATAGCGCCGCTTCCACCCGCGGCAGCGCCTTCCCCTGCAAGTTCAATCGGTGCTCTTCCAATGCGCGGTCGCGCTCTCGATAGAATTCCCGGAAGACCGGGTGCGTCAACCGCTGCGATTCCAACAGAAACCACAGCTCCGCCTTGTTCGAGGGCAGCGAGTAGCTGAACTCCGTCGAGTCCGGCAGAGCCTTCAGGCTCAGATTCGTCCCTCCGTTGTCCTGGATCACTTGCGAATAGGCATTCGGATCCACCCACGATTGCGCCCCTTCGAGCGCGATCCTCCATTGGGTGTCCAGCACTCCGGCCTTGCCCGTGTCCGCCATCAAACCCTTGTTGCGCTCCGCCTGCAACCGCCCGTACGCCTGTTCCGCGGCGTCCAGCGCTTTCTTTTCCCCTTCCCATCCTCGCGTCCCCAGCGTCTCGGTGCCCTTCACCGTCACGCGCGCCACCAGGTTCGCCAATCCCGTCTGCCCCGCCGCATCGTCCGCCGACCCGGCTTTCACATACGTGTGAAACGCGATCACCGCCGCATCGTGCCGCTCCACCAGAATGAAGTGCAGTCCGTTCGGCAGCGTGAACTCAGTCACCTTCCTTTCGAATTCACTCAGATTCTGCGCCGGAAGCCACGCGGCTCCCAAACACAACAGGACGCCCAAACCAGTTCCTCTCACGGCCTTTCCGCACTCCTTCGCCATTTATAGAGAATAGCAGGGCGTATCACTTTAGCCACCACCGGGTTGGCCCTTCAGGAGTTCCCTTAGCACCGCAAGTACCCCTAAAGTACCGGCATGACTGGCCTTGTCCATGCCTCTCTTCCATAATGGACTTGCTTCAGAAAAACAAGGACACCGAATGGGATCGATCAACGAGTGGGAGGAACAACTCAAAGCAATCGAAGGGATCGCGGGTGAGCGCCGCAGCGATCGCCGCTATGATCTGAAGTTGGAGCTGCGCTGGAAACTGATTCGCCGCCAGCGCCTGATCGACAGTGGATCCGGCACCAGCGTTGATCTGTCGAGCGGTGGCATCCTCTTCGATGCCGGCCGCCCCCTGCCCCTCGGCCTCAACGTCCAACTCTCCATCGCCTGGCCGGTTCTCCTGCACAACATCGCGCCTCTCCAACTGATGGTTTCCGGCCGCATCATGCGCACCTTCGGCACCTGCGCCGCCATTCAGATGATGCAGCACGAATTCCGGACCATTGCCCAACCCGCCGAGCAGCGTGCGGCGGCCTCGCCCCGTACCGGCCGGACTCCGCCCGCTATGATCGCCGGCGCCGCCTCTCAGTTCAGCTTCGGCAAGTTCCAGTAGTGGGACCGGCCTCCTGGCCGGTCGGCGGAGTTTGCACATTTGCCAAGCCCGAAGGGCGAAAGATCCTAGCCCACGGCGTGAGCCGTGTGGAATAGCTAGAGATGCCCAGCCCCGGAACGGGGCGAAAGGCTGGTTTCCCTAACAGGCCAGGAGGCCTGTCCTACGCGGCTCTCCTACTCCCCGCACGCCCGCCGCAGCGCCTCGCCCATGGCTGTTTCCTGTTCCCCCGTCAGCTTCCCTCCGCCCGCCGTCACATAGAACACGTCGATGGCCTGGTGCGCCCGCGTGTCCGTCAGCACCACTTCGATATTCCCGCCCTGCGCCGAAATCGCCGACGCCAGATCGTACAGCAGGCCCGGCCGGTCGGCCGCCACAATCTCCACCAGCGTCGCCGTGCTCCCCGCTTCCCCGTCGAACCGCACCCGCGTCCCCACCCGCTGGTGGCGGCTCGGCGGCTTGGGCTTCGGCCGGTTCCGCAGCAGATCCCGCACGTCCAGTTTCCCCGCCAGCGCCCGCTCCGCCGTCGCCCGTAGCCGGTCCACTTCCGTCGGGTTCAACTCCAGTGTCCGGTTGGGGTCCTCAAACACAAACGTGTCCAGCACCAGGCCCCGCCGGTTGGAAAAGGCCTCCGCTCGCAGAATGTTCATCCCGAATCCCGCCAGCGTCCCCGCCAGCGACGCGAACAGCCCCATGCGGTCCCGCGCGATCGCCGTCAACTGCCACGTGGATTCCCGTCGCCGGATTTCCACCACCAACCCCCGCCTGCGGCTCCGCTCTTCCAGCGCCACGTGCTCCGCAATCTGTTCCTCCGTGTGCGTGCGCAAGTACCGCACCGGGAAGCCTTCCAGCAGTTCCACCGGCGCCCCCGCAATCCGCTCCGTCTCCAGCTCGCGCGTCAGCTCGTGGTGCACCTTGAGGTACAGCCGCCACAACTGCTCCGCCCGCCAGGCCGTCATGGCGGCCGGGTTCACCGCGCTGATGTCCGCATAAGTCACCAATGTCAGGGCCTTCAGCCGTTCCACCGTCCCCACCTGGTGCGCCACGTCGGCCATCGAATGCGGGTCCGCCAGATCCCGCCCCCGCATCGCCGCCGAAAGCTCCAGGTGGCGGCCGATCAGGAACCGCACCGTGTCCCGGTCCGCCTCCGGCATCTTCACCCGCCGCATGGCCGCTTCCGCCAGCCGCAAGGACCACGCCACGTGCCCCTCTTCCGCTTCCGCGCCGCCCGGCCGCCCCTTGCCCGCATCGTGGAATAGCAGCGCGAACAGCAGTAGCGCCGGCTGCTCCACTTCCCGCAGCAAGTCCCCGTACCCGCCATCGGCCTTCCACAGATTCGCTAGCGCCACCAGCGTGTGCTCATCCACCGTGTAGCGATGGTAGAAGTCCCGCACCACCAGGCACTCGATCGCTTCCAGCTCCGGAAACAGCGCCGTCAACACCCCCGTCTCGTGCATCCACCGCACCGCCGCCGGAGCGTGCTGCGTCGAAAAGATCCGCTTCAGTGCCTCCCACAGTGGCGGCGGCTCCTCAAAATATTCGCGCAGCACCTTCAAGCGCGCTTCCATCTGCTGGGCGGCTTCCGCCGAAGGCTTCAGCTCGTGCCGCCCCGCGAACTCGAACATTTCGAGCACCAGTTCCGGCCGCTGCTCCATCTCGCGCTGCGAGCGGAAATGCACTCGCTCCCGATGCACCGCGAAATCGGTGTTCGAAAGCCGCGACCGCCAGTCGCGGAATTGCGCGAACAGCCCGCTCGATTGCGCTTCCGCATTCTCCAGCCTCCCCGCCGCTGCCCGGAATACCGCTCGCGCCTGCCGGTAGTACTCCCGCATCCACGCCGCCGCATCGCTCTCGCCCATGGCGTCCTGCGCTTCGAATGTCAGGCGGTTGTTGTCGCGCCCCGCTTGCTGATGCAGAAACCAGCGCAGCCGCGCCAGAAACCGGAAGGCCTGCTGCAACTCCGCCGGCGCCTCCGGCTGCGCCACCCGCACCCCATCGGCCTCCCGCAGTTGCTCCATCCAGTGGAAGAATTGATAGTCCCGCAACCCACCCGGCGTCTCTTTGACGTTCGGCTCCAGATGGTAGAAAGTCCCGGCGTACTTGGCATGCCGCTCGCGCGTCAGCCGCGCCAGATTGCGCGTCAGCTCGTCGCGATGGCTCTCGACGAACCGCGGAAATCTCTGCCCCAACCCGGCATACAGGGCCCGGTCCCCCGCCAGGAACCGCTGATCCAGCAGGCTGATATTCAGCTCCGCATTGCGGTCGTGGACTTCCAGACATTCCTCGGGGGTCCGCACCTGCTGGCTCACGCGCATCCCGGCGTCCCACAGGCGTTGCAGAAACTCCGAGATGGCCTGCTGCTGCTCCGCGCCCACCCGGTCGCCCGCCGACAGCAGCAGCAGATCCACGTCCGAATACGGAAAGAGCTGGCGCCGGCCGTATCCCCCTACCGCTACCAGCGCCAGCCCCGCCGGGATCGCCGGAAACAGAAGCCCCTCCGCCGCCTCCGTGACGGCATGGTCCACCCGGCCCGCCCGCTCCGCCAGCGAGATCAACGCATCCTCCAGCAAGACTCGCTCGGCAGTGCCCATCATCCCCCCATCCCGTCGCTACAGCGCCGCGTCGCCCCGGTCGTCGTTGCGGATCCGCACCGCTTCCGCCACCTCGTACACGAAGATCTTCCCGTCCCCGATCTTCCCCGTACGCGCGGCCGCCGCCACCCCCCGAATCACTTCATCCGCCAACCCCGCAGGCACCACCATTTCAATCTTGATCTTCGGCAGCAGGTCCACGTTGTACTCTTGTCCCCGGTACACTTCCTTGTGTCCCTTCTGCCGCCCGTGCCCGCGCACTTCCGTGATCGTCATCCCATCCACGCCCAGGGCCTCCAGCGCAGTTTTCACTTCATCCAGTTTGAACGGTTGAATAATGGCTTCAATTTTCTTCATGGAGTCTCCCGGCCCTGTCCTGATCGCCAGCTCCAACGCCGCTGCTCCGCCAGAATTTCATGGTCTGCTCCCACAACCGGGTGGGAGCAGACGGAGAGGTAGGATCGTAACCCTTATGAGGTTGTCATTGGGCTGTTTGGCCCATTGTCTAACATTGCCGCCTCCGTCCCCAAGATAGAACTTTCTATAGGCGGCATCGGATTTCCTTATTGTGCCGAAAACCGGGACTCCCCAGCTGCGCTCCGGCGTGGAGGCCCGCCCCAAAACCTAACCGCCGCGGATGGAGATGCCGACCAGGGCGAGTGTCAGGCCGATCATGACAACTACGGTGGTCCAGGAGATGGCGTTGAACCACCGCGAATTGGTCCACTCGCCCATCAGTTCGTGCTTGTTGATGAGCTTGATCATGAAAATCAGGATGAACGGCAGAAGCGCACCGTTCAGCACCTGCGACAACAGGATCATGCGGACGAGAGGGAAGCCGGGGATCAGGATCACGCCGGCGCCCACCACGATGAGCAGGGTGTAGAGCAGGTAGAAAATGGGGGCTTCGCGCATGCGCTTGTTCACGCCGGCTTCGAAGCCCAAGCCCTCGCACACGGAGTAAGCCGTGGAGAGCGGAAGAATAGAGGCGGCGAAGACCGAGGCGTTGAGAAGGCCGGCGCTGAAAAGCAGAAAGGCGTATTGGCCGAAAGGCTTGAGGCCCTGCGCGGCCTCGGCGGCGTCCTGGATGTCGCGCGGGTGGACGCTATAGATGGCGCCCGCGCAGGCGACGATGATGAAGAAGGCCACTACGTCGGTCATGATGCAGCCGACAATGACCTCGAGGCGCGAGGCCGCGTATTCCTTGACCGTAATGCCTTTTTCGACAACTGCCGACTGCAGATAGAATTGCATCCACGGCGCGATGGTGGTTCCGACCATGCCAATCAGCATGTAGATGTAACCCGAATCCAGCATCAACTTGGGAGTCACGCTGTAGATAGCGGCTTCCTTCCAATCGGGCTTTACCAGGAAGCCGGAAATGATGTAAGTGACGTAAATCAGGCAACCCAGCAGGAAGATTTTCTCGACGCTCTTATAATTGCCTTTTACCACCAGAATCCAGACGCCTATGGCGGCTAGCGGAACCGAAATATAGCGGCTGACGTGGAATAACTCGAGCGAGCTGGCGACGCCCGCAAACTCGGCCATCACGTTGGTCATGTTAGCCAGGACCAGCAGCGTCATGATGAAGAATGTCATGCGCAGGCCAAACTCCTCGCGGATCAGGTCGGAAAGGCCCTTGCCGGTCACGGCGCCCATGCGCGAGCACATTTCCTGCACGATGATGAGCACCAGGGTGATGGGCAGCAGGGTCCACAAAGGCAGATAGCCGTACTTGGCGCCGGCGGCGGAGTAAGTGAAAATGCCGCCCGAATCGTTATCGACATTGGCGGTAATAAAGCCCGGGCCGATGACGGCCAGGAAAATCAGGATGTGGTAGCGAAAACGGCTGAAGAGTTGCCGCATCCCTTATTTCCGCCTCAACACGGAGATAACGTCGTCGGCGGTGATGACTCCGGCCAGCTTGCCGTCTTCGTCCACAACGGGTAAAGTCAGCAGGTTGTATTTATCGAACAGCTCGGTAAGACGGTCCTGGGATTCGTCGACGTTGACCTGAATCAGGGTATCGCTGGCGAGGGACTGCAGCTTCGCGTCGGGCTGGGCGAGGAAGAGACGGGCGAGCGGAATGGCGGCGGTGAGGCGCTCCTCGGCGTCGATCAGGAACAGGGTATTGAGAGTCTCCAACAGGTCCTTGTTGCCGCGCAAGCCGGCCAGGGCATCGGTGACCAGAGCGTTCTGGTGCAGAGCGACATACTCGGTGTTCATCATGCCGCCCGCGGTGTCCTCTTCGAATTCCAGCAACTCGCGCACCTCGGATTTCGGCTCGGAGTCCATTTCGTCGAGGATTTCTTCGGAGGTCTCGTCCTGGAGTTCGGAGAGCGCGTCGGCGGCTTCATCGGGAGCCATCTCCTCGACGATGTCGGCGGCCTTTTCGGGCTCGAGGGATTCGAGGATGCTGGCCTGCATTTTGGGATCGATTTCCGACAGGGCGTCGGCGGCGGCTTCGTTATCGATGGTTTCGAAGATGGCTTCGCGCTCGGCCGGGCTCAATTCCTCGACGATGTCGGCCAGGTCGGCCGGGTGCATGTCTTCGAGCTTGCTGTAGGAGATGTTGAGGCGCAGACGGCGCAGCGGGTCGGGTTCGAGCACGTTGGCGAATTCCCAGCGGATCGAGTTGGGGGGAATCGGCTGTTGCAGGCGGCGGATCCAGGCGGGCGGGAGCAGGCCCTGGGCCAGGCGCCGGAAGATGCTGCGAAGGCCGATATCGACCTCGAACACGGTGAGGATATCGCGTTGGCCGTCGTGGTGGATGCGCATGGTGACATCCGTCACGCGGACGACTTTGCGGCCGGTGACGTCGATGATCTGCTGGTCGAGCAGGTCGCGGCCGATGCGCAGCATGTACTCGTCGTCGTGGTAGGGAAGCAGTTGCTCGTCGCACAACTGAATGCCGCGGCCGAGGGTGATGGAGCGAATCTGGTCGGCGCGGACGGTGAGCCAGGTGTAGCCGCCGCCCACCAGAAAGCGATCGATGCGCGCGGCGTCGGCGACTGGCACGAGGGCGGCATCCTTGACGCGGCCGATGCGCCGGCCTTTGATGTCCAGTACCGGCATGGACACCAGTTCGGTATAAAAAAGCAGGTTGTCCGCCATCGAAAACGCCCCGGCGACAGACCATCGGAGCGCGATTTCGTGCGGCCTTCGACTTGAGTCCTGCCAGTGCGCTCTACACAGCTTTCCGTCGCCACTCCCAATATGGCGCATCCACTTGTAAACCCGCAAGCAAAAAGTGCTTTTTTCGCCGGATGGACGCAAAATCACAGCCGCGAGGCGGGTTCGGGCTGAACCAGCGTAAAATCTCGCGGAAATCGGAAACGGCGGGGCGCGAGGCAGTATCATTCTCTTTATGGTTCGCGCCGCGATTGCCGCCGCACTGCTGCTGCCGTTTCCGCTGGTTGTCGCACTGGCGCAGGGCCAACCCCCGCCGGCCACGCCCCCATCGGCGTACGTGGGATCGAACGCCTGCAAGACTTGCCACGCCGACGTCTGGCTGAGTTTTTACAAGAACCCGCATTTCAAGAGCGTGGCTTCCGGGAAGGAGCCGCCCGAGCGCACCGGTTGCGAAGGCTGCCATGGTCCGGGGCAGGCGCACCTCGCGGCCGGTGGCGGCAAGGCCACCATCGGGCGGGCGTTCTCCGTGCTGAGCCCCAAACAGGCTCTGGAGGCGTGCCTGACGTGTCACGAGAGCAATTTCGATAAAGCCAACATCCAACGGTCCGAGCACACCCAGCACGATGTGGCCTGCACCAGTTGCCATTCCATCCACCACGCCGCGACGCCGCAGCGTCTGCTCGCCAAGAAGCAGAACGAGCTTTGCTACTCCTGCCACTCGGGGATTCGCGGGCAGTTCGAGATGCCGTCGAAGCACCGCCTCAACGAAGGATTCATGCAGTGCAGCGATTGTCACAACCCGCATGGCTCTTTCGCGGCGACGTGGGGCATGGGACAGCGCTCGCACATGGTGGAGCAGGCGCTCGACAACCAGAGCCCCTGCCTGAAGTGCCACGTGGACAAGCGCGGGCCGTTCGTTTACGAGCATCCCGCGGTGGCCGTGGAAGGCTGCCAGATGTGTCACAACCCGCACGGCTCCATGAATGCCAAACTGCTGAAGCGGCCGGTGGTGTTTACGCTCTGCCTGGAGTGCCACAACGGGGCCGGCTCGGGGACGCGCAACCTGGGGGTGGACTTGCAGGCGGCGCAGCATAACATGCTCGATCCGAAGTTCCAGAAGTGCACCACCTGCCACGTGCGCATACACGGTTCGAACGCCGACCAGTACTTCTTGAGATGACCGCCATGTCCAAGTTACCGCTTCCGATTTTCGCGCTTGCCGGCGCCCTGGCGGCGCAGCAGGTGGTGGCTCCCACGCCCGACACGGTTGGTTCGCCGCGCGGCGACGGCTGGGGCGGCTACAACCTCACGCAGTCCTTCGAAACCGGCTACCGTTTTCACCTGGTGGGCGGCGACCTGGGGGAGTATCGCAGCGACGCCAATTACGGCAACGGCCTGCGATTGCTGGGCGGCAGCTTCGCCATGAACTCGAAAGACGGCCACGGCCGGTGGTTCGACCAGATCACGCTCAACACCATCGGGCTGGGCAACGATCCCTACCAATCGGCCATTCTGCACGTGGAAAAGAACGGCCTCTACCGCTATGACATGACCTGGAGATTGAGCGACTACTTCAATCCGGGGCTCACCGTGGCGGGCGGCGAACATCTCGCGGACACCAGCCGGCGCCTGCAGGATCACGATCTGACGTTGTTGCCGCAGTCTCACGTGCGCTTTCATTTGGGCTACAGCCGCAATACCGAGGACGGCCCGGCGCTTTCCACCGCGCAGGAGTTCAATCTGAGCGGCTCGGCGTACCCCATCTTCACCAACGTACGGCGCCAGTGGAACGAGTACCGCGTGGGCGCCGAAGCGCACTTCGCGGGCTTTCAGTTCACGGTGGAGCGGCGCTGGGACTTTTTCAAGGACGACACGCCGGCTTCGAGCGACGGCATTCCGGCGGCCGGGACGCTCACGGATCTGACGGCGTTGCAGCAGTTCAACCGCTCGCAGCCGGTGCATGGGTCAAGTCCGGGGTGGCTGGGGAACCTGCACACGCGGCGTAAACGGTGGGGCCTGAACGCCCGTCTGACTTACGTGAACGGGAAGAACGATTTTGCGCTGGACGAATCGGCGCTGGGAGTGGACCAATTCGGCAGCCCGGCCAGTCGACAGATCGTCGTGGGCGGCGACGCCGGCCGGCAGGACCTGGCCGGCGACGTGAGCCTGAGTTACTTTCCGACGGACCGCCTGACGCTTGTCAATAATACGTCGATCTCCAACAATCGCATCGACGGCAATTCCACTTACTCGGAGTTTCTAACGGGCAGTAACCTTGGAACGACTATCTATTTCCGCTATCTGGGTATCCGCACGATCACCAATTCGACGGATGTGAATTACCGCGTGGCCGGCTGGATCGGTTTCTACGGCGGCTATCACTACGCCGACCGCCGGGTGGAGACAGTGGAAGGGTTCACGCTTCCGGCTTTCGCCAACTCCACGGAAAACGACTTCTACCAAGTCGGCAACCAGCTCCAATCGGTCCTGGCGGGGGTGCGCCTGCGGCCGTGGAAGCCGTTTACGATAAACTTCGACTACGAAATCGGCCGGACCAATAACCCGCTCACCACCATCAGCGACAGGAACTTCCAGACGCTGGGGGGACGCGCGCAGTACCGCGTCCGCAAGGTGCAACTGTCGGCGGGGTATCGCGAATCCTACGATTTCAATTCGTCGTTTTCGTTGTTCAGTTCGCATTCGCGCGGCTATAGCGCCAGCGCGTCCTGGGCGCCTCGCGACTGGTTTTCGCTCGACGCCTCGTATAACAGGCAGCATCTCGACAGCTCGTCGTTCCTGGCCTTTTTTGCGGGCGCGGGCCGCTCCACTCTGCAGGCCAACTACCGGTCGGTCTACATCAGCAACATCCACGCCGCCAACCTGGGCGTGCGCTTCGCGATCGGCCGGCGCGCCGATCTATACCTGGGCTACAGCATTACGAAGGATACGGGCGACGGCCGCGCAACCGCAGTGCCCGCGGGCACGACCGATCCGATTCAGGCCTTGCTCGACTCGGTGCAGACATTCCCGCTGACTTACCAGTCGCCACTGGCGCGGCTGTCCCTCCGCATCAGTCCGAAAGTCCGCTGGAATGTGGGCTATCAGTACTACGGATACGGGGAAACATTCGAATTACTGTCTTATTATCAGAATTTTCACGCACATACGGGTTATACCAGCGTTCTGTGGTCCTTCTGAGGCTGAGCGCCGGCACGGCGCAGGGAGGGACACGGCGGCTCGGGTGAAGGCGTTGAAATTGGCATAAATAGTGTCCTTGCAAATTGAGCGCCAAGTGTTCAATTTACCAGGATACTCGCATCCTTGCAAATTGAATATGCTATGCTCAATTTGCAGGGATCTCAATTATGGTTGTGAAGCGTATCGCGCTTTTCGAAAGGATTCGCGGGGCCATCCGGGCCAATCCGGTGACGGCGCTCTACGGGCCCCGGCAATGCGGAAAGACGGCCGCGGCGAGGCAGATCGCCGGGGAGACGGGCGCCGAGTATTTCGACCTCGAAGACCCGGTCAGCCAGAGGCGGCTCGCGGAGCCGATGACCGCGCTCGGTTCACTGCGCGGCCTGGTGGTGATCGACGAAGTGCAGCGGCAGCCGGATCTCTTTCCGGTGCTGCGCGTCCTGGCCGACCGGAAGCCTCTCCGCGCCCGGTTCCTGGTATTGGGCAGCGCGTCGCCGGAACTGCTCCGCCAGGGTTCGGAATCGCTCGCCGGCCGCATCGCGTTTGTGGAAATGGGTGGGTTCGATCTTTCCGAAGTTGGCGCGGCGGCTCTCCGGCGGCTGTGGTGGCGCGGCGGGTTCCCGCGGTCTTTTCTGGCGCGGAACGATGCGGACAGCCGCATCTGGCTGGAAAACTTCATGCGCACGTTCTTGGAGCGCGACATCCGCGAGTACGGAGTGGCCATCCCGCCGGCCGTGCTGCGGCGGCTGTGGAACATGCTGGCCCACTACCACGGGCAGATCTGGAACGCTTCTGAAATTTCGCGGTCCCTGGGAGAAGCTCACACCACCGTGAAGCGCCATCTCGATCTGCTGACCGGAGCGTTGATGGTGCGGCAGCTTCAGCCGTGGCACGAGAATCTTGCCAAGCGGCAGGTTAAGTCGTGCAAAATCTACTTGCGGGATAGCGGGCTGCTGCACGCCCTGCTGGGCATCCCCTCGTTCCGGGAACTCGAAGGCCATCCCACGATAGGCGCTTCCTGGGAAGGATTCGCGATTGAGGAAATCGTCCGCCGAGCCGGCGAGCGCAACTGCTATTTCTGGGCGACGCAGTCGGGCGCGGAGCTGGATCTGCTGGTGATGGCGGGAGGGCAACGCTATGGAGTGGAAGTGAAATACAGCGACGCGCCGGGCATGACCAAGTCCATGCGTGTGGCGCTGGAGGACTTGGGACTCAAACGCCTGCTGGTGGTCTATCCCGGCTCGAAGTCTTACGCTTTGGGTGAGAGAACGATGGTGCTGCCGCTGGAGCGCATCTGGTCGGAGTTGCCGTTAGGCGGCAAGGCGCGCCGGACTACCGCCGAGGCGCAGAGACGCCGAGGAAAGCTCGCGATTCACTAATGCACGGCTGCGCGACAGACGGCAGAAAGCAATCGTCTTTCCTACTGAAACATCGAGATGCCGGCGACCCCGGCCGCTCCGGCGGCCAGGCACTCGGGGACACGGGCCGCGGTGATGCCGCCCAGCGCCAGGACCGGAATGGAGACGGCGCGCGTGGCTTCCCGCAGGCGGTCGAGGCCTTGCGGAGGGCCGTAGGCGGCTTTCGACGGGGTGAAAAAGACCGGACCAAAGACCGCGAAATCGGCGGACTCCCGTTCCGCGGCGCGCAGCTCGTCCAGCGAGTGGGCGGAGACGCCGATCACAAAGCCCGCGGGTGTGATGCCGCGGAGGGCGCGCGGTGTAATGGAGTGGGCGGGCAGATGCACGCCGTGAGCGCCGCACCCCAGCGCGACATCGGCGCGGGAGTTCACCAGGATGCGCGTCGAGCGCGGGTTGGGCAGCGCCAGCGCATGGCGCACCAGATAGCAAAGATCGCGGGCGGGGAGATCTTTTTCGCGGATCTGAATGAAATCGACGCCGTTCTGGAGCGCACGGGAAATGGAGTCGAGCAGGGCCGCGGTGCTGCCGGCGGCGCGGCGGTCGGTTATGTAGCAGCGCAACATTTGGAATGAGGAATGATCGCGGCTCGACGATTCCAGTGTAGTACCGGCGAAGAGCGCGACCAGGGGGCCGCGCGCAGGCCAGGGGGCCTGCCCCACGAGCTAAAGGACCCGCAGCGCCTCGGGCGGGAATTCCACCTGCCAATCCTTATTATCCTTCCGGCGGGCGAACTCCTCGTGGGAGACAGTGACGAAGATGCCGAAGGAAAACTCGAGCAGCACGGAATGCGCGCGGTAGGAAGCGCGCACCAGTTCAACCGCCACGGTATTCGGCGGCTGTGGGGAGCCTGACTGAAGCCGCAGAGATTCGGCGGCGGCGGCCACCCATACGCGATCGCCTTTGAGACGGCCGGGGATGTAGGGACCGGTAAGCGTGAAGTGGTCGAACTCCAGGCGGCTGCTGTTGCGGACGGGATCGAGCGCGGCGACGGAGGCCTGGAACAGATTGGGGACGCCGAGGAGGCGCGCGGCTTCCAGGGAAGCCGGCCGGTCGAGCACTTCGCGCGAAGCGCCCCGCTGCAGGATGCGGCCGGCATCGAGGAGGAGCAGTTGGTCCGCCGCGGCGCAGCAGAGGTCGAGATCGGCAGTGGCGAACAGGATGGGGGCCTGGGTGACTTCGCGGATCTGGCGGAGCAGCGATTCATCGGCGCCGCATTCATCCAGCAACAGAAGGCGGGGCTCGGCGACCAGAGCCCGGGCGATGGAACAGCGCAGTTTGCCGGTGGCATCGAGACCGCGCGGCCGGGTGGAGGCGGCGGCGGAGAGCTGGAATCTGTCGAGCATCTCAGCGACCCGGCGGTGGCGCTCCAGGCGCGGCCATCGCCGGGCGGAGAAGACCAGATTCTGCCGCACGGTCATGTGCGGAAAGAGCGAATCGGATTGGGAGACGTAGCCGCACTGGCGGCGGCGCGGCGGGATCTGCACGTGGGAGGCAGCGTCGAAAAGAATGGCGTCGTCGAGCAGGATGCGTCCGGAATCGGGACGGGCGAAGCCGGCGATGGTTTCGAGGAGCACGGTCTTGCCGGCGCCGGAGCAGCCGTAGAGGGCCGTCGAGCCGGGGCCGATCGGGAAATCGACGTCGAGCGAAAATCGCGGCGAGACCCGGCGCACAATGTGAACGTGGGTCATAGGCCGCTCCGCCCTTCGTGTTCCAGACGGTTGGAAATGTACACGGCCCCCAGCGCGATGATGACGATTACGGACACCAGCGCCACCGGAAATGGCGAAATCCCAGTGGTGAGGGCAAAGGCGATCAACACCACGGCGGCGAATTCGGTGAGCACGCGCGCAAAGGCAATGGCGGCGGCGGACAGAATCGGCTCATAGGCGAGGGGCAGCGCGATGCGCCAGAAGACCCGCCATTCGGAGGCGCCCAGGCTGCGGGCGGCATTTTCGTAGTCGAGGTTGCGGGTCTGGAAGGCGCGGCGCGAGCCGCGGACCATCAGAGGAAAGACGCCCACCGCGCCGGCCAGCACGCCGATATGCCAGGTGAACGCGTACTGGCTGTGCGCCAGCGTGAGGATGCAGTAGGTTCCGGCGATCAAGGGGGGCAGCGCGTAGGGAAATGTGGCGACGGCCTGGATGATTTCTCTGCCGGCGAAACTGCGGCGAGCCAGCACCCACGCCAGCCAGAGCCCGAGGACCAGCGAGATCACCGTCGCGCAGAAGGCGACGCGCAGGCTGAGCCAAAGCGGAAACCAATCGACAGGCATTCGGGACCTTCAATTATAGCGGCCCGAAGCGCGCGCTGAAATGGCGCAGCGTCGGCGGCTCCTCCAGGATCTCCATTCCGCGGATTTCCTGCTTGCGGGCGTTGACTTCGAGAATGGCCTCCACCACGTAATCGATGTGGCTCTGGGTATAGACGCGGCGGGGAATGGCGAGGCGCAGCAATTCGTGTTGCGCCGCGGCGCCGAACATCACGGAGCCGATTTCCACGGAACGAATGCCGGCGTGACGGTAGAGTTCCACGGCCAGGGCTTGGCCGGGAAACTGGTGCGGTGGTATGTGCGGCAGCATGCGGGCGGCATCGATGTAGATGGCGTGGCCGCCCGGCGGTTCGACGATGGGGACGCCATGGTCGGCGATGTGGCGGCCCAGATAGCCGGTGGAGACGATGCGGTAGCGCAGGTAGTCGGGATCGAGGACCTCTTCGAGGCCCACGGCGATGGCGTCGAGATCGCGCCCCGCCAGGCCGCCGTAGGTGGGAAAGCCTTCGGTGAGAATGAGCAAATTGCTCTGAAGCTGGGCGACGCGATCGTCATTGGTGGAGAGCAGGCCGCCGATATTGGCGAAGGCGTCTTTCTTGGCGGAGAAGGTGCAGCCGTCGGCGAGCGAAAACATTTTCTGCGCGATGCGTTTGGGCGACCAATCGGCATAGCCGGGCTCGCGCTCGCGGATGAACCAGGCGTTTTCGGCGAAGCGGCAGGCGTCCAGATAGAAAGGAATGGCATGGCGGGCGGTGACGCGGCGCACTGCCTCGATATTGGCCATGGAGACGGGCTGGCCGCCGCCGGAGTTATTGGTGATGGTGAGCATGACCAGCGGGATGTTGGCGGCGCCTTCGCGGGCGATGAGCGCTTCGAGCGCGGCCACGTCCAGGTTGCCTTTGAAATCGAGGCGCGCCTGCGTGTCGGCGGCTTCCGGTATGGGCAGATCGACGGCGCGCGCGCCGGTGAATTCGATGTTGGCGCGAGTGGTGTCGAAATGCGTGTTGGAAGGCACTACGTGCCCGGGCTTGCACATCACGGTGAAGAGGATGCGCTCGGCGGCGCGGCCCTGGTGCGCGGGGATCATGTGGCGGAAGCCGGTAAGATCGTCGGCCACGCGTTTGAGGCGGAAGAAGCTTTCGCTGCCGGCGTAGGATTCGTCGCCGCGCATGATGGCGGCCCACTGTTCGGTGGACATGGCGCTGGTGCCGGAATCGGTGAGGAGATCGATCAGGATATGGCGCGCGGCGATGAGGAAGAGATTATAGCCGGCTTCTTTGAGGAAGCCTTCGCGTTCCGCGGGCGTGGTGTGGCGGAGCGGCTCCACGCTCTTGATGCGGAAGGGTTCGATGATGGTGTTCACTGAGGAGATTATCGCACCGGGCCGAGTGGGGGTGCGGATTCACCGAGGAGATTCACCGAGGAGGCGCGGGGGCGAGGAGAAGACAGGAGAGACTCTCGCGCTTCTCCGCTTCCTCAAGGCATTACGTCCACGTCCTCACATCAGGGGAGCGGCCAAGTGAGGCCGCAAACTCAGCGGCTCCCTTCTGAATCTCGGATATCATCCAGCGGATCGAATCTCGCGTGATTACAAAACTATGCGGCTCCGCAGGTGGAGCAAGCCGCGCGGCATCGAAGTGTTTTCGACGGGGTTCGCCCGCGACAGAAAAGAAACGTCGGATCTGCCACGCCAGCAAATCAGCAGCCTGAAGAGGAAGAAAGTTTTTTTCATTGCGATGAACGACGTTCACCAATAAGCCGTAATACGATCGCATCGGCATCAGGGCAGGTAGCAGTTGTCGCGATCCTTTTTCATGCTTCTGATCGCTGTCAAACACAAAGTCCACCGGCTCGCATACTCCGTCAAGCCGTTCTATGTTTATTGCGGCACCGACGATGGAGGGTAAGAGAAAATAGTAGGGGCTATCCCAGTTCGGCGGAATGTTGCCTTTGACGAGTTCGTCATAGTCGCGTTGCCGCATTCGCGCGCAAATTGCACGTCGGGAGCAACGTCCGATGACTTCGATTAGAGCGTCAATTTTCGAGTCGCGCTGCTCCTTGCTGACCCCAGCCCACTGGCTGTGATAGTGGAGTCGCTCGGCCTCACTGCTCTTAAAGCATCCGATGCGCGGATCGGCATGTAGAACTGAAGTCCACTCCGCATCAAAGGAGTCCCATCCCTCGACAGTTCCTATGTAACCTGCCAAGACGTACCACGGCGAGTCTCCTCCGCTTCCACTGTCGTCAATGAATGCTTTGAACACAGGAGCCTCGATACTTCAAATAGAGTCAATGCCGCAACCCGAAGAATGCAGCTACCTGAGGCCCCCAAGTCGCCAAATTGCAGCCGAGTGGTGCCTCAAACAAACATTATACGTGCCATATGTTCTGACCGGGAATCGAGGAGAACGTTCCAAGCGCGCCGGCTGAAAAGCCGGCGGCAGCCAGGATTGGCTGCCCCACAGAGTGGCGGAGCCGCAACCAAAACGCAGGCTGAA